>JBOGXX010000001.1:0-2352 GCA_050696475.1 Solirubrobacteraceae bacterium
CACGCGGGCTGGCCACACGACGAATGCCTGAAGATGGACAAGGGGCCCGCGGGGCAGAGCCACACGCTCGTCGGGCTCGAGCACGTCCACAACTGGCTGCTCGGCGGCTACGGCAACGACACGATCTACGGCGGCGACGCCGGCGATGTGATCTGGGGCGACTACCAGCCGGCCGGCCAGTCAGAAAGCGAGCGCGACTACCTGCACGCCGGCAACGGCAGCGACTGGATCTATGCCAGCCACGGCTTCAACGAAATCTGGACCGGCGCCGGCGACGACCACCTCGCGCTCGTCTACGGCCACGGCGTCGTGCACTGCAACGGCGCCGGCCTGAAGACGTTCGTGATGCGCTACCTGCCCGCAAACCGGCCCTGGAGGTTGATCGGCTGCGCGCACAAAGCGCTCGTCCGCTACCGGGCCTGAGCGGCCGCGAGCCGCAGATCCGGTCCGGCGCGTCCTTTACGTTGGCGGGCATGGGAGCCGCCGCCGCACACCATTACGGCCGCGTCTTCGACGAGGTGGCCGCGGAGTACGACCGGCGCCGCCCGGGATACCCCCGCGAGCTCCTGCAGGAGGCGTACGAGCACGCGGGCCTGCGGCCCGGGGAGCTCGTGCTCGAGGTCGGGTGCGCCAGCGGCCAGCTCACGCGCGATCTGCTCGCTGCCGGCCTCGACGTGCTCGCCCTCGAGCCGGGGGCGCGGCTGCTCTCGCTCGCCGAGGCGAACCTCGAGCACGCCGGCGAGCTGACGCTCGTGAACGCGCGCTTCGAGGACGCGCCGCTCCCGAGCCGGCGCTTTGCAGCCGTGTTCGCCGCCTCCTCGTTTCACTGGATCGACCCCGAGCTCAGCTGGGCGAAGGTCGCCGAGCTGCTTGCCCCCGGCGGCACGCTCGCCCTGATCCAGCACTGCCCCCTGCAGCAGCGCCCCGGCCTCGATGACCAGCAGGCGCTGCTGTCCTCGCTGGCGAGGATCGCGCCGGAGATCGCCGCGCTCTGGCCGACCTACCGCGAGCTTTCGAGCGTCATCGCGGGGGCCGAGCGCCGCCGTGCGAACGTCTCGGAGGTGTGGTCGTGGATCGGCAGCCACGAGCTGGCGCGCGCGCAGGCCGGGCGCCTGTTCGAGGACGTGCGGATCGCCTCCGTGCCGATCCTCTTGGAGCAGAGCGCCGACGAGCTGAACGCTCTGTTCTCCACCACCTCGCACTACCAGCGGCTCTCACCGGCCCAGCGCCAGGCGCTCCGCAGCGAGTACCGCGCGCTCCAGCAGCGGCTCGGGCGCCCGATCCGCTCGAGCACCGCCGCGGTGCTGGTCACCGCCCGCGTCGGCTGATTTCGGAAAAGTCGCGTCACCGGTTCGATCCCGGTTGGCTCCACTTTTCTTGTCGGCAAACAAACCATTGCTACGCCGGCCAGGCCGCGCTGTGGGTCAGAGTTCGCGAGGCCTCACAGCGACGCCAAGCCGCGCGACTCCACGGAGCAGGCGCTCGTCTACGCTCACGAGCCGGCAGTCGAGCATCTGCGCTAGAGCAACGTACTGCGCGTCATAGGTCTTCGCCCAGCCCAGGTCGTCAGCTACACGCCAAGCCGCACGGAGTGGCGCCGCTAGCTCGTGTCCACGTAGGTTCGCGAAGCCCATCGGCGTATGACACGCCGCGACTGCCACGGACGCATCGACAACAAGCATGGCGGTCAGTGACCGCTACGCGAGCGATGCAGCGCCGCGACCCAGTTGGGCGCCGGCTGACCGTCGTCGCCGACCTGCCACTCATCGGGAAGCTCAGCCATCGGGACCAGCTCATCCTCTATCGAGCGTAGGTCGCGATCCTCGATCGAGTGGCGGTGACCGACACGACGCGCAGGTAGTCGCCCAGAGCGGATCCAGCGACGGATCGTCTCCGGGTTCTTGCCGACACGGTCGGCGGCCTGAGCTACGGTCAGCATGCACAGATGGTACGCACGGCAGCGGACCCCAGCGCATCAGGCTGCATATCGTTGCGCTCAGCCACAGACACCGCCAGCGGCGCAGCGGGCGGCTCTACGAAACGATGGTCTACTGGGAGACCGCTGAGGAGAGTCCGCTCCTCGCGGAGCACGTCAAGTTCGCCCAAATCTGGAAGGCCCTGCCGAAGGTCGTGTTCTCCACGACGCTGGACAGCGTGGTGGGCAACACCAGGCTGGCCAAGGACGGCGTCGGCGAGGAGGTCTCAAGGCTCAAGGAACAGCCCGGAAAGGACATCGCCGTCGGTGGCGCTCGCCTCGCCGGTGCTTGCATGAAGCTGGAGCTGATCGACGAGTGCGCTCCATCTCTGTGGGATGCCGTCAGACTGTGATGATCTGTAGCGCCGGGTGTGCAT
>JBOGXX010000002.1:0-4431 GCA_050696475.1 Solirubrobacteraceae bacterium
GGGCACGGTCGTCTCCGGCGAACACGTCTCGACGGTGGCCGAGCCGCTGAACCTCAAGGAGTTCATCCCCAGCCTCGACGTACCGGTGGTGGTCGGCGGCTGCGCCTCCTACCACACGGGTCTTCACCTGATGCGCACGGGCGCGGCCGGTGTGCTCGTCGGCGTCGGACCCGGTGCCGCGTGCACGACGCGCGGAGTGCTCGGAATCGGGGTTCCGCAGGCGACGGCGATCGCGGATGTGGCTCACGCTCGCTCGACACACATGCTCGAGACGGGCGAGTACTGCCAGGTGATCGCCGACGGCGGCATGCGCAACGGCGGCGACGTGTCGAAGGCGATCGCCCTGGGCGCCGACGCCGTGATGATCGGATCCCCGCTGGCGCGGGCCTACGAGGCGCCGGGACGTGGCTTTCACTGGGGCATGGCGACGTTCCACCCGACGCTTCCTCGTGGCGCCCGCGTGGCGACCATGCAGAACGGCTCGCTCGAGGAGATCCTCGTCGGTCCTGCGCGTGAGAACGACGGCACGTTCAACCTGTTCGGCGGCCTGCGCACGTCGATGGCGACGTGTGGGCACAAGGACCTGGCTGAGTTCAACCGCGCCGAGGTGGTCGTGGCGCCGGCGCTTCAGACCGAGGGCAAGGCGCTCCAGCGCGACCAGCAGGTGGGCATGGGCGCCACCAACGGAAAGGTTGCCGCGCTCGTAAATGACTGACGTCGCTGCCGCCGGCGCTGTCGTGGAAGCCGAGGCGGCGGAGCGCGCCCGAGCGCCTTCGGTCGAGGTCGGCGAGGAGTCAGCCCCGCCCAGCCGCGTGAGCCCGGCGGTTGCGGCTGCGTTGGCGCCGCCGCGATCGAGTGCGCAGCCGGCGCAAGAGGGAGGTCCCTTGCCCGCCACCGAAGAGGTCATCGTCCTCGACTACGGCGGGCAGTACTCGCAGCTGATCGCGCGCAGGGTGCGCGACTGCGGCGTGTTCAGCGAGCTCCTGCCCCACCACGTGGCGCTGCAGGAGATCGCAAGGCGCAAGCCGCGCGGGATCATCTTGTCCGGCGGGCCGGCGTCGGTGTACGCGGACGGCGCGCCGCCGCTCGATCTGGGCCTGCTCGAGCTGGGCGTCCCGGTGATGGGCATCTGCTACGGCATGCAGGTGCTGGTGCACACGCTGGGCGGTCGCGTGGAGCAGGCGGAGGTGGGAGAGTTCGGACGCTCCGAGCTGCAGGTGGCGGACCCGGGGGTGCTGCTGAAGGGGATGCCCCGCGAGCAGACCTGTTGGATGTCGCACCGCGACACGGTGTACGAGCCGCCGGAGGGCTTCACGGCGCTGGCGTCCTCGAGCGGCTCGCCGGTGGCGGCGGTGGAGGACCACGCACGCAACATCTACGGCATCCAGTTCCACCCGGAGGTTGTGCACACCCCCTACGGCAAGGAGATCCTGACCCGCTTTCTGACCGAGGTGTGTGGTTGTCAGCCGACATGGTCGGCGGCGTCGATCGTGGAGGACCAGATCCGTCGCATCCGCGCGCAGGTGGGCGATGGCAAGGTGATCTGCGGGCTGTCAGGCGGCGTCGACTCCTCTGTGGCGGCGCTGCTCGTGCACCGCGCGATCGGAGCCCAGCTGACGTGCGTGTTCGTGGACCACGGGCTGATGCGAAAGGACGAGGGCGAGCAGGTCGTGCAGACCTTCCGCGACACGTTCAAGGTGCCGCTGGTGGCGGTGGACGCGGAGACCCGCTTCCTGGAGAAGCTGAAGGGTGTCACCGAGCCGGAGGCCAAGCGCAAAGCGATCGGGACGGAGTTCATCAGGGTCTTCGAGGAGGAGGCGGGTAAGCTCGCGCCGGTGGGCGCCGCCTTCGACGGCGAGGAGCCGGCGCGCTTCCTCGTGCAGGGGACGCTCTACTCGGACGTGATCGAGTCCGGCGGCGGCACGGGCGCGGCGACGATCAAGTCCCATCACAACGTGGGCGGGCTCCCGGACGACCTGCAGTTCGAGCTGGTGGAGCCCCTGCGCGGGCTGTTCAAGGACGAGGTCCGCGCCGTTGGCGTCGAGCTCGGGCTGCCGGAGCGCCTCGTCTGGCGCCAGCCGTTCCCCGGCCCCGGTCTCGCGATCCGGGTGGTGGGCGGCGAAGCGACGAAGGAGCGCCTGGACGTGCTGCGCGAGGCGGACCACATCCTGCAGGAGGAGATCCGCAAGGCCGGTCTGTACCGCGAGCTGTGGCAGTCCTTCTGCGTGCTTCCGGACGTCCGCACGGTCGGGGTCCAGGGGGATGAGCGCACGTACGGCTACGTGGTGGTAGTGCGCGCGGTGACAAGCGACGACGCGATGACCGCCGACTGGGCGCGGCTGCCATACGATCTGCTCGAGACGATCGCCTCGCGCATGATCAACGAGCTGCGCGAGGTCAATCGGGTGGTGCTCGACATCACCTCGAAGCCGCCGGGCACGATCGAGTGGGAGTAGCCGGCTACAGCCGATGACTTCGCCTATAGTGTGGCTTTCCGCCGCGCGAACGATCGCCGATCCTCTACGCGTGGCCTTTTTCACGCCCATGGCACCCTCGACCAGAACCTACGTAGCGAAGCCGACCGATCGCGAGCGAAATTGGCTGTTGGTGGACGCCAACGGCAAGACGCTCGGTCGTCTGGCGACGCAGATCGCAGACGTGCTGCGCGGCAAGCGCAAGCCCGAGTACACCCCGCACATCGACACCGGCGACTTCGTCGTGGTGATCAACGCGGAGAAGATCCACGTCAGCGGCAACAAGCGCCAGGACAAGCGCTACTACCGTCACTCCGGCTATCCCGGCGGCCTGCGCTCGCGCTCGTTCGAGGAAATGCTTGCCAGGCGTCCCGAGGACATCATCCGCCTGGCTGTCAAAGGTATGATGCCGCGCAACCGGCTTGCTCGCAAGCAGATAACGAAGCTGAAGATCTATGCAGGGCCCGAGCATCCGCATGTGGCCCAGAAACCGCAACCGCTGGAGATCGAGGCCTGATGGCAGACGAGGAGAGCTCCGCATCCTCCCCGGAGCGGGAGGGCACGGGTGAGCAGGCGCCCGAGAACGAGACCATCGAGCAGACTTCGAGCGAGGCACCGCAGGAGTCCGACGCGCCGAGCGCGGAGCAGCCGGCGGCTGCGCAGCCGGAGCTCGAGCAGGCGCCCGCGCCCGCGGTGCCAGCGGCAGAAGCGGAGGAGGCTGACGAGGACGAGGAGCCGGCGCCGCGCGAGAAACCCGCGGTGCCAGGAGCCCACCTGGAAGTGGACATCGTGCCCGAGGGCGTCGACCCGCTGGGTCGTAGCGAGGGCTACGAGGACGCGTACGCCGTCGACCCCTATGCCATGGAGGAGGACTCCGAGCAGGCGCAGGGCGGCGAGCAGGAGCAGGAGCAGGAGCAGGAGCTGACCGAGCCGATCGCCACGGCCGCCATCGACCTCGCCTCCGGCGCGCGCTACCGCGCGACCGGCAAGCGCAAGTCGGCGATCGCGCGCGTCACGCTGCGCCCTGGAACGGGCAGCTACCTCGTCAACGGACGCGCATTGGAGGAGCACTTCCCACGCCTGACGCTCCAGCGCAACATTCGCCAGCCGCTGGAGACGGTCGGCTACCAGGACCGCATGGACGTGGTGGCGCGCCTACACGGCGGCGGTATCTCCGCACAAGCGGGGGCGCTGCGTCACGGCGTCTCTCGCGCGCTGCTCGAGGCCGACCCGAATTTGCGCGGCGAGCTCAAGCGCAGGGGCTTCCTCACACGGGACTCGCGTGCGAAGGAGCGCAAGAAGGCCGGCCTGAAGAAGGCGCGCAAGCGTCCGCAGTTCTCCAAGCGATAGGCGAAGCGCCTACCCAGATGGCTCGCAAGCTCTTCGGGACCGACGGCGTTCGCGGTCACGCCGGCGAGTTCCTGACCGCGGAGCTCGCGCTGGCGCTCGGGCGCGCGGCGACGCACGAGACAGGCCGGGAGCGTCCGCAGGTGTTGATCATCCGCGACACGCGCGAGTCCGGCGAGATGCTGGAGGCGGCGCTCGCGGCCGGCGTCAGCGCTGCCGGCGGCGATGTGCTCCTCTCGGGCGTTCTGCCGACGCCCGCAGCGCCGCTGCTGATCGGTCGCTATGGCTTTGACCTGGCGGCTGTGATCTCGGCTTCGCACAACCCGTTCCACGACAACGGGATCAAGTTCTTTGCGGCCGACGGCTACAAGCTCTCAGACGAAACTGAGTTGGCGATCGAGTGGGAGCTGGCCCGCGCTGTCGGCGAGACCGCGAGCGCCTGCCAGGGCGGCGACGACATCGCCGGCGTCGGTGCGTGGGGTCGCTCGTCGGGGATCGGCCGCGTGCGCGAGCTGCGCGGCGCGCCGGAGGACTACCTGCGCGAACTGCACGTGCGCTTTGCCGAGCTCGACCTGCACGGCGTGGACGTGCTGCTGGACTGTGCCAACGG
>JBOGXX010000003.1:0-8597 GCA_050696475.1 Solirubrobacteraceae bacterium
TGATCGCGACGAGCGCGACGGTCACGATCGGGAAGCGCGACAGCGGGATGTTGTCTTTGACGGGGAACATCGCTGCGCCTGCGCGCGGACCCGGACCGGAACTCAGGCGTTCGCGGCGAGGGGGCCCTCGCCGGCCAGCGGCCCGACCCCTGGACGCGACTGCGCCACGTGCTCCTCGGCGTGGTAGGAGGAGCGCACGAGCGGGCCGGCGGCGACGTGCTGGAAGCCGAGCGCGTAGGCGGCGCTCTGCAGCGCGGCGAACTCGTCGGGGTGCCAGTAGCGCACGACGGGCAGGTGGCGCTCGGAGGGGCGCAGGTACTGCCCCACGGTGAGCACCTGCACGCCGTGCGCGCGCAGCGCGGCGAACGTGTCGAGCAGCTCCTCGTGAGTCTCGCCGAGCCCGACCATCAGCCCGGACTTGGTGAGGACCTCGCCTTCGCCGATCTCGCGGGCGAGGCGCAGCACGCGGCAGGAGCGCTGGAACTGCGAGCCGCGGCGGGCGATCGGGTACAGCCGCGGCACGACCTCGACGTTGTGGTTGAACACGTCCGGTCGCTCGGCGATGACCTTGGCGAGCGGCATCTCCTGTCCCTGGAAGTCGGGGGTGAGCACCTCCACCTGGCAGCCGGGCGCCTGCAGGCGGACCTGGCGGATCACGCCGACGAACGCGGCGGCGCCCTTGTCGGGAAGGTCGTCGCGGTCGACGGAGGTGATCACCGCGTGGCGCAGGCCCATGCGCGCGATCGAGCGCGCCACGCGCGCGGGCTCGAGCGGGTCGCTCCAGGTGGGCTTGCCGGTCTTGACGTTGCAGAAGCCGCAGCGCCGGGTGCAGGTGTCGCCGAGGATCATGAACGTGGCGGTGCCCCGCTGCCAGCACTCGCCGACGTTGGGGCAGGCGGCCTCCTGGCAGACGGTGTGCAGGTTCTCCTCGCGAATCAGCTCTGTCAGCTCGCGGTAGCGCCGCCCGCCGGGCGCGGGCACCTTGAACCACGGTGGCTTGCGCTCGCGCAGCGGGCGGAATTCGATCCCCGCCCGCCCGAGCACGCTGAGCACGTCCATCCCGCCGGGGTTGGCTCGCGAGCGGGTGGCCACCGGGTCGACGCGGTCACTCATGCGGGCACCGTCTCACACGGGCACCGTCTCGGCGGGAGCGGATGTGGTGGTGTTGATGGGGGCTCGCTTGGTCGCTCGCCTGGAGGCGTTCGCGGTGTCGATTCCGAGCCGCCGTGGCGAGACGAGGCGCTGGCGCAGGCCGTGCGCCTGGGCGAAGCTGTGCGCCATGTGCTTGCGAAAGCACGCCAGCAGCGGCTGGCACGCGGACGCGCGGCGCTCGCGGGCGAGCGAGGTCATGCTCACGTCGGGCAGCCCGCAGGCGATGACCCAGGAGAAGGGCTCGAGGTCGTTCTCGACGTTGACGGCGAATCCGTGCGTGCTGACGCCGTACGCGACGTGCACGCCGATGGAGGCGATCTTGCGCGCCGCCACCCAGACGCCGGTGTAGTTGATGCCCTCGCTGCGGCGCGAGCGCGCCTGCACGTCCTCGCGCGCGAGCGCGGCGATGATCGCCTCTTCCATCGTGCGCAGGAAGCGCTGCACGTCATCGATGCGCATGATCGGATAGCCGACGAGCTGGCCGGGGCCGTGGTAGGTGAGCTGCCCGCCGCGGTCGGTGCTGTGCACCGCGATCCCTTTGGCGCGGTAGAAGTCCTCGCCAAAGGGCAGGTCCCGCGCTCCTGAGCGCCGCCCGCGCGTGTAGACGGGCGGGTGCTCGAGCATCAGCAGCGTGTCCGGCAGCGCCTCGGCAAGGCGCAGCGACCGGACGTGCTCTTGGATGGCGAGCGCCTCGCCGTAGCCGACCGTGCCCAGGTGGCAGACCCAGAGCTCCTGTGGCGATCGCGCGGGGGGACGCATGTGTCCCCTCCCAGCCTAGCGCCACAGCGGTCAGCGCACGGTCGGCGAAGGCCGCCGTGGACGCTGACGGACGCCTCGGTGCAACGTTCTTGCATGCTCGGCGGCCAGCCGGTCGAGGAGGCCTTCGGCGTCGACTTCGGCGCTGAGGCTCGTTGGTCGGGAGCGTGTGAGCGGCGGACGCCGCGGCCGGCGGGTGAGCGGGTCGGCAAGCGCGGCTGCGGAGATGGGGTCGTTGGTGGGGGCCGTGTGGCTTGTGAGTGTGGGCACGTAAGTCTCCGGCTGGAGGTGTTTGATGGGGATGCTCCACAGGCTGCGGCGTGCTCCTGAGCAGGACGTAAAGCACCTGTGGGAATCCACTCACAATCTCGCGAATCGATCTCACGGATTTCGAGTTCGATCGCGGCGAGCAGACGAGCTCAGACGCGACTGGTCATCGCAAGATCTGGGTCTAGGAGATCTTCTCCGTGCTCTTTCTCAGCGGCCCCCCGCTGGCTTCGACTACTTGGCCGCCCGCCATCAGCGTCGATCCGAAGAAGAAGCCGCCTGACCTTTCGTAGATCGAAAAGCTCAACGTGTACCCCTTCATGGTCCCGACGGCAGCGGCGCCTTCGCCATGGAAGTCGCGTTCGCCGGCTTCGCCCGTGCACGTGGCCTCTTCGAGCTTGATCAGGCGGAAGTGGATCTTGCCGCTTTCATACCTGACGTGGAGCCTCTGCGCTGCTCCGAGGTCGGTGCTGAGACTGTTCGTCAGTCTCAGATGACCGGGTTCGCCCCCGTGCTTGTAGACGCCAAGACCGACAGCGGCCGTGCACGTCGGCGGGGGAGCAACCACGGTGTAGGTGTGATTGACCGATGTTTCCTCGCCATCTTCCTGCGTCGCGGTCACGGTGAAGGAGTGTGGACCCGTGGTGGAGGTCGGAACCGGACTTCCGGCGGGCACCGTTCCGACACAAGAGGTGAGCTCGGCTCCAGCTTCCGCCTCGCAGGAGTAGCCGGCGGCGACGATCGCGCCTGTGGTGTAGGTGGCGCCTTCGCGCGGAGTGGTAAGCGTGACTTTCGGCGGTCCGAAGTAGTCGAGACTCACGCTCGCGGTCTGCGAGGAAGGAATCAGGACAGTCGCGCAGCCGTTCGGGACGTTGCAGAAGTTGGTGCCACCAGCGCCGCCGCCATTGCCGATCGGATAGCTGCCACCTCCGCCGCCGACGTATCCGCCGCCGCCGCCGCCGCCCGCGCCGGCGTATGCTTTCTCGAGCCCGCCTTCGGATTCGTGGTGACCGACGTTGAAGCCACCTTCCAGCCCGCCTCCGGGACCCGCGCTGTTGGACGCAGATCCGCCTTCGACATTGCCACCCGGATTGCCGCTTTTACCTTCCCCTCCGGCACTGTCGGCGTTGCCGCCATTCCCGCCGGGAGAGACTTCATGAGTCGTGGGGAAGGAAGGTATTTCAAGAGTGATCTCGATCCTTTCGCCGCCGCCGCCGCCACCCCCAGCGATGATCAGCGGGGCTGAGAAGTTCTCGCCACGCGCGAGCCCCGAGGCGCCGCCGCCGGAGCCTGCGTTGCGAGTGTCTTCCACGATCCCGCCGAGACCGCCGCCGTAGTCGACGCACACGTCGAGCACTTCGCCGGCGCTCACAGGGACGTCCCCCCGTACTTCATCGCCGTCGCCGCCCGAGCCAGCATCGGGGCCGGAGCCTGCGTAACCGGCCGCGCCTCGGGCTTCGGCGAGCACGCGGTTGACGCCTGCGGGGACCGTCCACGTCGTGCAGCCGGGTGCCGTGAACGATTCGGTCTCTTGGGCAAGTGCACCAGGCGGCGCCAGCATACCCAGCGCCCAGCACGTCGCCACGACGACGCCCGCGAACAGCGTGCGCACCATCCCTGCGCCTCTGATGATCGGCGTTCCCGTGATCACAGCCCCCTTCGTCCTCAGCCTTCGCGGGGAGACGTACATCTTTGGCGAGCATGCTAGACGATCAGTGCGTTGGCGGAGCGAAAGCCGTAAGCGCGGTGTGAGAGCAACCGCCTGACGAAGATGTGCCTTGCGCGGTGAGCGATGTGCCTCACGCGGTGAGTGATCACGCGACGTGCTTCACACGGTGAGCGCTGCGGGCGCTTCCAGCAGCTCGCGTATGCTGGCCAAGAACCGTGCGGCGCCGGCGCCGTAGAGAACGCGGTGGTCGCATGACAGCGTCAGCGTGATCACGTTGCGCGCGACCACCGCTGTGTCCGCGTCGACGCCGGCGGCGAGCACCACGGCTCGTCGCTCCAGCGCTCCAGTTGCGAGGATGCCGGCCTGCGGCGGGTTGATGATCGCGGCGAAGCTGAGCACGCCGTACTGGCCGAGGTCGGACACGGTGAACGTGGCCCCGCTCAGCTCCGGGGGGGAGACGCTGCCGGCGTGCACCCGCTCGGCGAGCGCGCGCGTCTCGCCGGCGAGCTCCTGCAGAGGCTTGCGGTCGGCGTCAAAGACGGTGGGAACGACGAGCGCGTCGGCGGTGGCGACGGTGATGCCGAGGTTCACGCGTGAGTGCAGCTGCATGCGCCCGTCGCGGTAGCTGGCGTTGGCGGTCGGGTGCTCGCGGAGCGCGAGCGCGCAGGCCTTGACGACCATGTCGCTGTGCGTGACCGTTCCCAGCTTCGCACCCAGCGCGAGGCAGGCATCCATCTCCACGTCGATCTGCAGCGTCAGGTGGGGGATCGTGGCCTTGGACTCGGCCATCCGTCGCGCCGTCGTCTGCTGGGCTCGCGAGAGCTCCACGTCGCTGCTGTGGCCCTTGCCGCTCGCGCCGGTCGCCACCGTGGGTTCTCCCGGGCCGGCCATCAATGCTCCACCGTACTCCAGCGGGCGATGAACTCGTGATCCTCGAGCTGCGTCAGGTCGGAGCGCAGTGCTCGTGCGAGCTTTGACGCGGGCTCGGGCGGGCGGTCCCAGAACAACACGACTTCGCCGCTGTCCACCTCCACCACCTCGATGTGGTCCACGCGCGCGGGGTCGGCGAAGGGCGCGGGGGTAAGTCCGCCGCGCGTGAGGATCAGACGGTAGGCGTGGGCGGCCTTCATTGCCGGTGCGATGCCACCCGCTCGGCTGCGTGCTCGCGGCGCATGTGATCGGCTGCCCGCTCGGGCGCGTCCTCGCCGAGGAAGACGCTCTCGCCGAGAACGATCGCGGGAACCTCGCTCGCGCCGGCGAGCGCGGCGGCGACGGTCGTCTGCGCGAGGCGTTGCGCTGTGGAGCGCAGCTGTGCGCCGGCGAGCACGGCGGAGGGGTGCATCTCACAGGCGGCCGCCGCGATCAGCACGATCTCGGGGTCCTGCAGCGAGTGCCCGCCGGCGAACGCCTGGCGGAAGGCGGCCAGGGCGAAGGGCACGGTGCGCCCGATGGCGGCGGCGTAGGTTGCGGCGCGCATCGCAAAGGAGCTGTCGAACGGGTAGGGGGCGGGCCAGCGCAGCGGCTGCAGACCGAGCTCGCGCGCGCGGCGCTCGATCTCCTCGGGCGACGGCGCGGCTGCGTCGAGGGGTGCGCCGTGCAGCTCGCGCGCGAGCGCCGGGCGCCATTCCACGGGTTCGGGCGCGGCGGCGAACACCTGCAGCATGCGCTCGGCGGCGAGGTACGCGAGCGGGCTCGCGAGGTCGAAGTAGAAGGCGGCGGTGTGAGGCGTGGGGCTGGGCACGTGCTGGGGCGGTGGCCGCGTCGGTCTCCCGGCTTGCAGGCCCTCAGCCGTGGATCAGCCAGCCGTCGGCGGCGCGTCCGGCTTCCATCACGGCCTCAGACAGCGTGGGGTGCCCGTGGATGATGCGGGCCAGCTCGGGCAGGCCGCCCTCGAGCGCGCGCACGTTGACCAGCTCCTGAATCAGCTCGGTGGCGCGCGAGCCGACGATGTGTCCGCCGAGCAGCTCGCCGTAGGTGCTCTCGCCGACGACCTTTACCAGGCCCGTGCGGTCGCCGTAGACGGTGCCGCCGCCGACGGCCCCGTAGGGGACCTTGCCGACGAGCACGTCATAGCCCTGCTCACGGGCCTGCTCCTCGGTCAGCCCAAAGGAGCCGACGTTGGGCGTGCAGAACGTGGCACGGGGGATGTCCTGGTATGGGATCGGATGCGTCTGGCGCCCGACGATCGTCTCGGCGGCGATGACGCCCTCGTCGGAGGCCTTGTGCGCCAGCGCGGGTCCGGGGACGAGGTCACCGATCGCATAGACGTCGGCGCGCGAGGTGCGCAGCGCCCCGTCGACTCCGACCAGACCGTGATCGTCGAGCTCAACGCCTGCCTCTGCCAAGCCGAGCCCGTCGACGTCGGCTCCGCGCCCGGCGGCGATGACCATGTAGTCGACCTGCGTGGACTCGCTGCCGTAGGAGAAGCTGACGTTCGTCTCGTCGCTGCTGACGTCGGCGACGGGAGTCCCGGTGTGCACGGCGACTCCGTGGCGCTTGAGGCCGCGCTCGACCAGGCGCGAGATGTCGGCGTCCTCGGTCGGCAGCACACGCTCGAGCGCCTCCAGCAGCAGCACCTCGCTGCCGAGTCGCGCGAACGCGGAGGCGATCTCGGCGCCCGAGGCGCCGGCGCCGACGACGGCCAGCCGGGCCGGGACCTCGGGTAGCGCCCAGGCCTCCTCCGTGCCGATCACGCGTCCGCCGAACTTCACGCCGGGGATCGCGCGTGGCACCGAGCCGGTGGCCAGGATCACGCTCCCGGAGGCGATCGTCTGGGGCTCGGCGCCGAAGACGTCCACCAGGACCTCGCCGCCGGCGGTCAGCTGAGCGCTGCCGTCGATCACCTCGATCCCGTCTTTCTTGAACAGGCCGCCGACGCCGGAGGTGAGCGTTGTGACGACCTTCGCCCGGCGCTGCTGCACGGCGGCGTAGTCGACCTCGACGCCGGCGACCTTCACGCCGAACTCCTCGGCCTCGCGGATCTCCGAGAGCAGGTCGGCGGAGCGCAGCACGGCCTTGGCGGGAATGCACGCATAGTTCAGGCAGCGCCCGCCCAGCTTGTCGCGCTCGACGACAGCGGTCCTCAACCCGAGCTGGGCGGCGCGGATCGCGGCCACGTAGCCCCCCGGGCCGGAGCCGATCACGATGCAGTCGTAGCTCTCATCGGGCATTTGGGTGAGCCTATCGAAGCGGTGGGTGCACGGCCGAACAGCTATCCGAGCGGCGGCAGCCCCGCGCGTTCGCCGGCCTGGATCCGTCCCATGATCCGGATCAGCTTCCAGAACAGCCAGCCGCCGAGCATGATCGCCACCAGGCAGAGCACAGCTGCGAGGATCGAGGTGGCGATCAGCAGCGCCAGCGAGGTGGCGATGATCTGGAAGGTCAAAAGCGCCTCGAATCCGAGCACGGCCATGTAGCGGCGCCGGTACATGCCGGCTGCCAGCCCGACGAAGATCGCGGCGATGAAGATCGCGCCCGGCAGCGAGCCACCGTGACGAGAGAGGTTGTGCACGGTCAGCCCGCCGATGAGCACGGCGCCGGCGAGCACCACGCACACGCCGATGGCGACAAACAGCGCCGGTGGGCGCTCGCTCTCGCCAAGCGGCTGCAGTGGCGCCGGGGCGGGGCGCTCCGGCCGAGCGTCGGGCGCACCGCGAGGGCTCGCGGGCGTCCCGGCATCGATCTCCGGCTCAGGCGTCAACGCCGTCTTCCAGCGGGCGCGCGTCGAGCGCGTCGCGAAGCTCGCGAGCGGCCCGCCGGGGGTCCTCGGCGGCGGCGATCGCGCGCAGCACGCACGCCCTGCTCGCGCCGGCGTCGAGCGCGTGCGCGAGGTTCCCCGCGTCGAGGCCGCCGATCGCGAAGAACGGCACCGGTGCGTGCGCGGCGGCGTAGCGGACCAGCTCGAGGCCCACCGACGGGCGGCCGGGCTTGGTCGGGGTCTCGTGAATCGGTCCGACGCCGATGTAGTCCACCGAGCGCTGGTCGACGGCGTCGATCTGCTCGGGCGAATGCGTGGAGAGGCCGACGAGCAGGTCCGGCCCGACGAGCTCACGCACCTCGGCGACGGGCATGTCGTCCTGGCCGACGTGGACCCCGTCGGCGCCGGCCCGCCGGGCCACCCAGGGGAGATCGTTGACGATGAACAGCGCGTCGAGCTGAAGGCACAGGACGCTGCAGGCGTGCGCGACTGCGAGCAGCTCGTCCTCGGGCATGTGCTTCTCGCGCAGCTGCACCACATCAACCCCTCCGGCGACGGTCTCGCGCACGAGCTCTGCCAGCTCACGCTTCTCCGGCGAGGCGTCGCATACCAGATACAGGCGCGCGCGCGCCAGCCGGGAACGCCGCTCGGCGCCGAGGTCGCGGGTGGGCATGCTCGCAGTTTGGCAGCAGCGCACCGCCGGCTCAGCGCGCGGCGGTCGGGCCTGCAGTGGAACGCGGGTCCTCCAGCTGCCTGGCGCGGCGGCAGCGCGCGGGCAGCTCGGCGAGCAGCTGTGCTGCCTCCAGCCGATCGCGGTCTCGCAGGACGGCGTGGACCTTTCGTCCCGCCGTGTCGAGATGGATGCTGGAGAGGCTCAGCGAACGCTGGATTGGTCCCTCGACCAGCCGCATGCTCTGCACCTTGGCCAGCGGCACCCAGTCGGTGACCCGCTGCAGGCGCCCGCTGGTAGTCAGCGCGTAGCGCTCGTTGCCGGCGCTCGACAGGAAGTGGTAGCGCAGCGGCGACTTCCAGCGGGCGCGGCGCGGAGGGCGCATG
>JBOGXX010000004.1:0-2805 GCA_050696475.1 Solirubrobacteraceae bacterium
CTCTCACCTGCTTTGAGCTTGAATTCGTGGCCTTCGATCGTGACGGTCTGTTCGCTCGTCGGGCTCGTGAACGTAAAGCTGCGCTGCGAGGAGTTGGCCAGTTGCGTGACGTTGACCTCGTAGCCGCCCACGCCGGCGCCGGTGGAGCTGGAGGCGCTGACACGCTCCGGTTCGCTGGAGGTGACCGTCTGCGCGCTTTCGAACAGCGACGGGAGGCTGAATTCTGATGCGGCGAAGGAGAGCTGCTGCAGGCTCGTCTGAATGCCCAGCAGTTGCGTCTGCTCGGCCGCGAGCTTGGCCTCCTCGTCGGTCAGGCGCGTGACGGGCTCGCGTTCTGCGCCCATCAGCGCTGCGATGATCTTCGTCGTTTCCAGCCCCGAGGCCAGCCCCGAGATCGTGATCGGGGAGGCCGTGCTGGAGCTGACGGAGAGCCCTGAGGTGGACATCGCAGCGGTGCCGTCCTAGTCCAACGGCGCGCCGGCGGCCAGCTCGAACGCCTCGGCTGTGGACAGGATTCGCACGGTGTTGCCGTCGCGGTCGTGCAACTCGATCCGCGGCCGGCCTACCGGCTCTTGGCTGCAGAAGCGCAGGTGGTGGCCCCCCTCGCGCAGCTGCTCCTCGAAGCAGGCCGCTGCGGCGATCCGCTCGAGCAGATCCTGCGGCGGCGCGCCCCTGCTGGCGGCGAGCGTCAGCGGGTCGGGGTCGGTGGCCATCGTCGCGACGAAGGTCGCGATGTTTTCGGCGTTGCTATCTGCCAGCGGGGTGTCTGCAGTGGGCCCCAAGAGGTCCTCTATAGGCATGATCGGCGAGCTCATATGGCGTTTTCTCCCTGAAAACGTGTGACGCGGTCCAGTCCCTGGGCCGCCTCGCGATTTACGGTCACTACGGTCATCGACGCGCCGCGCGGAAACTTGAAGGACTCGGCGGGAATGCGAGGCGCCTTGCGCGAACGCGCGAGCTCGGCGCGCAAATCGCTCATATGCTCAGCGCGCCGGAGTCGGCGTCGGCGTGCGCGCCAGCGTCCGCGTGGGCGTGCGCCAGCAGCTCTGCCGCCAGCTCGTTCTCGGGGTCGCCGACGAGCGCGGCGGCCGCAAACTCCCCCGCCTCACGAGCCATGCCGCGCACGGCGGCGACGCGCGCAAGGCCGATCAGCGCGCGCGTGTCGGGCTCTCCGCGACAGACGCTCATCCACTCCTCGGCGGCGGAGGCGGCGAAGCCGCGGCGCAGATACATCGCCGCGAGCAGCTCGCGCCGCTCGCGCTCCTCTACGGGGCTGCGCTCGAGCAGGCCCAGAAGCTTCTCGAAGGCGACGAAGTCCTGCACCCGCAGCAACGCCTCGAGCATCACCGTCAGCTGCGCCACGGCCTCACGACCGACCTCGATTCGGGTATCGCCGGTGCGCGCGAGCTGCTCCCACGCGGCGAACAGCGCGATCTCCCCGGCGGGCACGCCTGCGGCTCCGGCCCGCTCCAGCGCCGCCGGCACGCGGTCCGGCGCCGCACCGGCGATGCGAGCGAAAAGCTCGGTCCTGCAGGCGATCGCCGCGAGCGGATCATCGACCGCCAGCTCAGCCGCCTCCGCCGCCGCCTGCTCGTAGCGCCGCTGAGCGAGCAGCGTCTCGGCGAGCGCCACGCGCGCGCGGCCCGAGCGCGGCTGACGCGCGAGCACCTGCCTGAACTGAGCCTCCGCGGCACTGGACTGCCCTGCCTCGTAGAGCGCGGTGGCGAGCAGGAAGCGGGCCTGAAGGAAGCGCGGATGCTCGTGCACGCAGCGCTCCAGCAACTCGATCGCGCTCGCGATCTCACCCTGCTCGCGCCGCAGCTCGGCCAGCTCGAGCATCGGCAGACAGCTGCCCGCGCCGATGGTGGCGGTATAGCGCCGCGGAGCCTCGCCCATCGCCAGGCAACGCTCGCAGCACTCGATCGCACGCTCGCGCTCACCGAGGACGCGGGCGATGAGCGCCTGCTCGAAAACGAGGTCGGTGAAGTCGGGGAACAGCTCCAGCCCCTGCCGCGCGCGCGCGAGCGCATCATCCGTGCGGCCGCATAGGCGCAGCGTCTTGACCAGACGGCTGAGCAGCGCGGGGAGGAACTTGTGGCTCGCTCGCGCGGGGTCGCCGGCAAGCGCCTGCCATGCCTGCTCGAACTGCTCGAGCGCGGCCGCGCGCTCGCCCGCCGCCATCTGCTCACAGCCGAGGTTGAAGCGCAGGAACGGGGTGGGCTCTCCCTCGGCGAGCTGCAGCCGCAACAGCTCGATGTTGCGGCGTGACTTCCCGCGCACCTCGCGCACGACACCCAGGTAGCCGAAGTGCTCGACGCGGATGTCAACCGCCTCGAAGCGCTCGGGCAGGTAGCCGGGCAGACGGTGGGCGATCTGCTCGTGCAGACGTCCCTCGAATCGGTACTCCGGGCGGTTGCGAAACACGCGAAGGGCGCTGTGCGCGACGGCCGAGCCGGCCTCGGCGTCGCCCGTGTAGCTAGTCTCACGGAGGTAGAACGCCTCGCGCCAGGTGCGCGCGGTGAGCGAGCGCAGCTGCTGAGCGTCCTCGCGAACCAGCACCTCGTCGGCGTCCAGGTACATCAGCCAGTCGCCGCCGGCAGCGTCGAACGAGGCGTTTCGCGCGTCCGCGAAGGAGCCCGTCCACGCCCGCTCGATCACACGCGCCCCGAACGAACGCGCGATCTCGGTCGTTGCGTCGGTGGAGCCGGTGTCCACGATCACGATCTCGTCGACCGCCGCCGCGACCGCCTCCAGGCAGCGCGGCAGCATCTCCTGCTCGTCGCGCACGATCATGCAGAGGCTCAG
>JBOGXX010000005.1:0-2501 GCA_050696475.1 Solirubrobacteraceae bacterium
GAGCACGCGAGCTGACGGACGCCCCGAGGACGGGTTCCCTGGCGCAGATCAAGCGCGCCAAGCGAACCCTGCTCGTGACCTATCGCCGCGTCGGTACGGCTGTGCCGACGCCCGTGTGGGCGGCCGAGGCCGGCGGAGTCCTGTACGTGCGCACCGAGCGCGCCGCCGGCAAGGTCAAGCGCCTGCGTCGCGACCCGCGCATGCTGATCGCGCCGTGCACGGTGCGGGGCAAGCCGCTCGGGGCGCCGCTCGAGGCCACCGGCCGGCTGCTCGCCGCCGACGAGGAGCAGGGCGCCGAGCGCGCGCTCGCCAGTCGCTACGGCCTGGGCCGCTGGCTGTTCGAGGCCGCCATGGACGTGATGCGCGTCGACATGGGCTATCTGGAGATCACGCCCGGGGCTTGGGAGTAGAGCGCGCTCAGCGCGCGGTGGCCATGATCGGTCGCCCGATCGGCGTCGAGCGCTGGCTGCCGGCGCGGACGAACGACGGCGGTGCGATGTCCAGGTAGTGGTTGAACGCCCATGCGGTGACGCGCCGGCTCTCGAAGCCGCGGACGATCGCGGTGGCGGCACGGCTGGGGGTGATCTGGCCGATCGCGCGCTGCACGTTCAGCATCCAGCGGTATTTGCGCTCGTGGGAGTCCGAGAAGGCGCCGTAGCGGGACAGGGCCTGCTCGCGCGTGCGCTCGCCCTTGACCACTGCGCGCAGCTCGCGCCCGCACGCGAGCCCGAAGTACAGAGCGGTGCGGATGCCCTCGGCGGTGAGCGGGAGACAATGCCCGGCGGAGTCGCCGGCGAAGAACACGCCGTCCTCGACCGCGTCGCGCAGCTGGTGGGGGATCCAGTTGCCCTGGTAGCCATCCGGCGGCAGTTCGAGGTCGCGAGCGAGCCTGACGGTGGGCTCCTTGACGTGATGGGAGGGCCAGAACGAGCCGATGCCGACGCGCAGCTCATCGCCGGCGGGAAAGCTCAAGCCGTAGCCCGCGCGCACATAGCCGGCGTCGATCCACAGCTCCATGTCCTCGCCGCGGCCCTCGGGGTGGACCTCGAGGCCGCGTGAGAGACGCGCGTTGGGCGGCTGGATCGGCGCGGTGTTGGACAGGACCCGGCGCCAGCCGAGCGCGTCGACGACCAGTGGCGCGCGCAGATCGCCACGATCGGTATGCACCGTCGTGCCGTCGCGGCCGCTGACGGTGGCCGTCTCGAGCTCCAGCTCGGGACACGCCGCCTGAGCCCACAGAAGCGCGCACAGCTCGCGGTAGTCGAACGTGGAGAATGACCACGGCAGCGACCAGCGGACGGTGCGGTAGGGAGTGTGGACGACCATCTCGCGGAAGCTCTGGCGCCACGAGTCCATCAGCTCGAGCGCCCGCATCCACTCGGTGGGCATCGCACAGGCCGAGGTCTGGCGCTCGCCGAGCTCGTAGCGATCGATCACGAGCACCTTCGCGCCGGAGCCTGCAAGCTCCCTCGCAACCGCCAGTCCCGCGAAGCTGGCGCCGCAGACGAGCACGTCGCACTCGTGGTCCAGGCGGGTACGCTGCTTTCCCCGCTTGGTCGCTCGCACAGGCATATGGCCGCAATGATACGGCTGCGCTACGCTTCGGCCGGTGCAAACCGTGATGGAGAATCCCCAGGCCCGCGTGGTCGACGGGTCGAATGGGCTGTTGCTCGAAGTCGACGGCCAGATCGTGCCCAACTACGACGCCACCTTCCGGCCGATCGAGGAGGGCGAGGTGGTCACCGGCCACGTCGTGCGAATCGACAAGGACGAGGTGCTCGTCGACATCGGCTACAAGTCCGAGGGGGTCATCCCCGCCAACGAGCTCTCGATTCGCAAGGCCGTCGATCCGAACGAGGAGGTCCACCTCGGCGAGGAGGTCGACGCGATCGTCCTCACCAAGGAGGATCAGGACGGCCGCCTGATCATGTCCAAGAAGCGCGCCCGCTTCGAGAAGGCGTGGCGGCGCATCGAAACGGCGGCGGAGTCCGGCGAGCCGGTCGAGGGCACGGTCATCGAGGTCGTCAAGGGTGGGTTGATCATCGACCTGGGCGTCCGCGGCTTTTTGCCCGCCTCGCTCGTGGACATCCGCCGCGTGCCCAACCTGGACGAGTACATGGGGACCAAGATCGAGACGAAGGTGATCGAGCTCAACCGCTCGCGCAACAACGTCGTGCTCTCGCGCCGCGCGGTCCTCTAGGAGGAGCGCAAGGAGGTCCGTCAGCAGATCCTGGACCGTCTGCAGCCGGGGCTGGTGGTGGAAGGGCAGATCTCGAACATCGTCGACTTCGGCGCGTTCGTCGATCTGGACGGGATCGACGGCCTGATCCACATCTCCGAGCTCTCCTGGTCGCACGTCAACCACCCGAGCGAGATCCTCTCGATCGGCGACACCGTGAAGGTCAAGGTGCTCGACATCGACCGCGACCGCCAGCGCATCTCCCTCGGTCTCAAGCAGACCCAGGAGGACCCGTGGCAGCGGATCGTCGACACCTACAACG
>JBOGXX010000006.1:0-3806 GCA_050696475.1 Solirubrobacteraceae bacterium
GCTCGGGGGTGACCACGTCCATGATCACCCCACCCTTGAGCATCTCCGCCAGGCCCGTCTTGACGCGGAATGTGGCCTCGTCTCTCATGGGCTCCAGTTTGACAGCCCGGCGGGCTCCCCGGTGCTCGGTGTCCCGCCGACCCGCGCAAGCGCCTTCCAGAAGACCGTGCGCGTCTGGCCCGGCCCGGCGTAGCCGGCGGTCTCGGTCGCGTTGAACCCCTGCGCGCGGTGAAAGGCAATCGAGCGTGTGTTGGCGGGCTGGGTAAAGGCCTTCAGCGCGTGCGCTCCGTGCTCGCGCGCAAGCTCCTCGAAGCGCTCGTACAGAGCGCGCCTGAGGCCTTCTCGACGGTGGCCCTCGCGGACGGCCACCAGATGGATGTAGCCGACTCCTGACGGCGTCAGCAGGCCGAACAGGTACGCGATCACCCTGGCGCGCGCGCTTTCCGCGCGGACGCCTTCGGGGCGCTGTCCGTCGCCGGGGATCACCAACGCCGTCTCACCGAAGTCGTGGACCAGCAGCGGATGATGCAGGGCCGCCAGTTCGCGATCGCCCCAGAACTCGCGCGGTTCTTCGGCCACGGCAGCGAGATCATCGATCGTTGCCCGCTCGGGCCGGCGCGCGATCCCCGTGTTCAAGGCGCTGAGCCTACTTCAGGCGAAAGGCCTTGATGCGGTCGTCATACTGCGCGCTGTCCTGCGCGTAGACGCCATAGGCGAGCGCCTGGATAATACTCAAGAGCGCCGTATGCGAGCGCACGTAGGCGGGGCTGTTGGAAGAGTAGTAGAGCTTGATCTGCGCGAGCTTTGCCACCTCTGAGAGGGTCGCGTCGGTGATCGCCGCGGTGTGCGCCTGGCGGTGGCGGGCGAGCTTCATCGCGCGCACCACCAGCGGGTGCGGGCGGCCGGCCGAGAGCCCGATCACGAGTGTCGCGCCGTCGATCCGGCCCAGACGGCTGAGGGCCTCCTGGGACGGGCTCGCGACGACATCGACGCGGAGGTCGAGCAGCATCAGCAGGTGGCGCAGGTAGCTTGCGAAGAACGCCATCTGGTCGGTCCCAGCCACGAGCACCTTGTCAGCCTGCACAATCGCGTCGATCGCCGCATCCACAGAGCTGCGCGAGACCTTGCGCGCGGTGTCCTCCACGTTCAGGTGATCGGCCGCCAGCGCCGCCTCGAACTCGTTCTGGTCGAGCGAGAACAACGGCGTCGAAGATGCGCCTGCGGCGGCCGCACCGTTCTTGGCGGCCTTCGCGTTCACGCGTCGATATTCCTCGCGCGCCGCCGCCTGCAGCTCCGGAAAGCCCTCGAAGCCGAGCGCCTGCGAGAAGCGCACGACCGTCGAGCTCGACGTGTTCGCGCGGCGCGCAAGCTCCTCCGCCGTCTGAAATGCGGCCTCGTCGAGGTGATCGACGATGTACTGGGCCACGTCCTTCTGCGAGCGCGAGCACTCGTCGAAGCGGGCCTGGATGTACTTGGACAGGCTCTGGTGCTCGCTCGTGCCACCTATCGGAGAGCTCGGCTGAGCGTCCTGCACGCCCCCGTCTCGCTCAGCGGTCTTTGTCGCGGCGCGCTTCATCGGCGCTTCTGTTCGACATATGCAACCCGCAGTCCTTCTCCACGAGTTGCGGGTACTGATGATCCAGTGCCATGTGCGATGCGTATAGAAGCTGAGCCGATGCACACAGCAGCCGAGACAGCGCCCGCGATCTCGCCCGATTCGCTGCCCGCGCAGCCGATCCTGGAGCGCTCGTGAGGATCGCGATCGTCGGCGCCGGGGTCTCCGGCCTGGTCGCCGCGCATCTGCTGCACCGCGACCACGAGATCGTCCTGTATGAGGCCAACTCCTACGCCGGCGGGCATGCGAATACGGTTCGTGTCCAGACCCCGCACGAGACCCACGAGGTCGACACCGGCTTCATCGTCATGAATGACCGCAACTACCCCAACCTCACCCGCCTGCTGGACCGCCTCGGCGTCGCCCGCCAGCCCACGCACATGAGCTTCTCCGTGAAGGGCGAGGACGAGGACTTCGAGTACGCGGGCACGCCGCTGGGGCTGTTCTGCCAGCCCAGCAACATCATCAGCCCGCGCTTCCAGCGGATGATCTTCGACCTGCTGCGCTTCAACCGCGAGCTGGGAGCGATGCTCATCGGCGAAGCGCGCACGGGAGAGCCCAATCCCGACGAGTCGCTGCAGGGGTTCCTCGAGCGGCGCCGTTTCTCGCGGGCGTTCGTGGAGTGGCTGATCGTCCCGCAGGTCTCAGCCGTGTGGTCGGCGGACCCCAGCCAGATGCGGGCGCTCCCGGTGCGCTTCGTGGCCGAGTTCTTCGCCAACCACGGCATGCTCGGCTTCCGCGACCGCCCGCGCTGGTCCACCGTCGTCGGCGGCTCCGCGCGCTATGTCGACGCGGTGATCGCGCCGTTTCGCGAGCGTGTGCGCCTGAGCACGCCCGTGCGCTCGATCACCCGCCACGCCGAGCACGTGCAGGTCGCCGCCGGCGGCTCCCACGACGGCACCGCCACCGAGCGCTATGACCAGGTTGTGATCGCGACACACGCAGACCAGGCGCTGCAGATGCTCAGCGACCCCTCCGCCCAGGAGATCGAGCTGCTCGGAGCGATCCCCTATCAGCACAACGAGGCGGTGCTGCACACCGACAGCAGCCTGCTGCCGCGCCGGCGCCGCGCGCGCGCCGCGTGGAACTTCCACCTGCTGCGCGAACCCAAGCCGCTCAGCACCGTTACCTACTACATGAACCACCTGCAGCGGCTGCGCGCCGAGCGCGACTTCTGCGTGACGCTCAACCGCACCGAGGCGATCGACCCGGCGAAGGTGATACGCACGATCTCCTACGCCCATCCCGTGTACACGCCCGCCGGCGTCGCCGCCCAGCGCCGGCACCGGTCGATCAGCGGCCTCGAACGGCGCACGCACTACTGCGGTGCCTACTGGGGCTGGGGATTTCACGAGGACGGCGTGCGCAGCGCGCTGCAGGCGTGCGAGCCGTTCGGGGTGACGCTGTGAACAGCTGCCTGTACGAGGGCTCTGTGCGCCACCGCCGCCACGGCACCCCCGGCGACGAGCTCCACCAGCGGATATTCATGGTCTGCCTCGACCTCGACGAGCTGCCGCGGTGCTTGGACGGGCACCCGCTGTGGTCCGCCCGGCGCCCCGCGCTCGCGTGGTTCCGACGCGCAGACTACCTTGGGGATCCGCGCACGCCGCTGGCGCAGTCCGTGCGCGAGCTCGTCGCCGAGCATACGGGCGAGACGCCCGAGGGGCCAATCCGGCTGCTGACGCACCTGCGCTACTTCGGCTACTGCTTCAACCCGGTGAGCTTCTACTACTGCTACGAGCGCCACGGCGAGCGCGTGCAGGCGGTCGTCGCGCACGTGACCAACACGCCCTGGGGCGAGCGCCACGCCTACGTGATGCCGGTCGAGCAGGCCGCGGACCATGGAACCATCAAGCTGATGCGCGGCCGCTTCGCGAAGGCGCTGCACGTCTCCCCGCTGATGGGCATGGAGCACACCTACGACTGGCGGCTGACCGAGCCGGGCGAGCGTCTGGCCGTGCACATCGCCTCCCTGGGGACCGACGGAGAGACGGCGTTCGACGCAACGCTCGCGCTCGAGCGCCGCGAGCTGGGCGGCTATGAGCTCACGCGCGCGCTGGCGCGCTATCCGCTGCTGACGATGCGCATCATCACCCGCATCTACGGACATGCCCTGCGCCTGCGCCTGCGCGGCGCCGCGTACTTCCCGCACCCCGATGGCGCGCCGGCGCCGGCCAGCACGGCGCTCGAC
>JBOGXX010000007.1:0-4739 GCA_050696475.1 Solirubrobacteraceae bacterium
ACCTGGTGCTGATCGTCGAGAACCCGATGCTCGACCACCGGCAGCGCCTCCAGCTCCTGGCCGTTTTCGCCGAACGCCGCCTGTGCTTCGCCGCTACCCAGACCCGCATCTGCTGCGGCGGCGGCCAACGCGCCAGCGCCGGCGACGCTGTGACCACCGGAGTAGGAGACTTTGCCCGCGCGCGTGGAGCTGCCGGAGGCCGCGAATGCAGGGATCGCTCCAGCTCCACCGCCGCCGTTCTCGCCCTCGATGTTCACCTGGACGTTGAAGATCATTCGCGCGTACTCGCCCCACACGCTGTTCATCAGGTCGCCGAACAGGTTGAAGGCTTCGTTCTTGTAGGCGACCAGCGGGTCGAGCTGGGCGAAGCCGCGCAGGTGGATCCCCTCGCGTAGGTATTCCATGTCAAACAGGTGCTCGCGCCAGCGTTCATCGATCGTCTGCAGCAACAGGAAGCGCTCCAGGGCACCCATCAGCTCATCGCCCAACGCCTGCTCGCGTTCGTCGTAGCGCCTCAGCGCGAGCTCCACGACCCTGTCGCTCAGCACCGTGCGATCGACCGTATCGCGGTCCAGGTCCTCGCTCCCGAAGTCCACCGGGAAGAGCTGTCCGAGCGCCATGAACAGACCGTCCATGTTCCAGTCCTCGATGAAGTCTCCCGGCGTGTACTGGTCGATCGTGCGCTCGATCACCTTCGTGACCTCGTCGCGCGCCTCCTCGCCGATGCTCTTGCCTTCCAGGACCTCGTCGCGGTACTTGTAGATCACGCGGCGCTGCTCGTTCATCACGTCGTCGTATTCGAGCACGCGTTTGCGGATCAGGAAGTTCTGCTCCTCGACCTTTCTCTGGGCCTTTTCGATCTGCTTGGAGAGCATCTTCGCCTCGATCGGTTCCTCGTTGCCCTCCTCGTCTACCCCGCCCAGTTTGTCGAGGATCTTGTATATGCGATCGCCGGCGAACAGACGCACGAGATCGTCCTCGGCGGACAGGAAGAAGCGTGACTCGCCTGGGTCTCCCTGGCGTCCGGAGCGACCTCGCAGCTGGTTGTCGATGCGCCGGGACTCGTGGCGCTCGGTGCCGCAGATGAACAGTCCCCCCGCCGCCATCACCGTCTCGCGAGCGTTCTCCAGCTGACCTTCGACCTCGGGCAGGATCTCCTTCATGCGGCGCTCGTAGGTGTCCGTGTCGGCGGGGTCCGCGTCCTCGCGCGCGAGCTGCTGCGCCGCGAGGTGCTCGGGGTTGCCCCCGAGCTTGATGTCCACGCCGCGTCCGGCCATGTTGGTGGCGATCGTGACCGCGCCCGGCTGGCCCGCCTCGGCGACGATGTCGGCCTCGCGCGCGGCGTGCTCGGGCTTGGCGTTCAGCACGGTGTGTTTGATCCCCCGCTTGACCAGCCGCTCGGACAGCAGCTCTGAGACCTCCACGGAGATCGTCCCCACCAGCACCGGCTGGCCGTTCTGGTGGCGAGCGGCGATCTCGTTGACGACCGCGGCCCACTTGCCCTCCTTGGTCTTGTAGACCTGGTCGTTGCAGTCCTCCCGCACCATCGCCTTGTTGGTGGGGATCTGCACGACCGGCAGCTGGTAGATCTTCATGAACTCCGTCGCCTCCGTCAGGGCCGTGCCGGTCATGCCTGCGAGCTTCTCATACAGGCGGAAGTAGTTCTGATAGGTGATCGTCGCGAGCGTCTGGCTCTCCTCCTGGACCGACACTCCCTCCTTGGCCTCGATCGCCTGGTGCAGGCCCTCAGACCAGCGCCGTCCGTCGAGGATGCGCCCGGTGAACTCGTCGATGATCTTGACCTCGCCGTCGATCACCGCGTAGTCGACGTCGCGCTTGTACAGCGCCTCCCCGCGCAGTGCCTGGATCAGGTGGTTGATCAGATGTCCATTCTCCGCGCGATACAGGTGGTCGATCCCCAGGAAGCGCTCGGCCTTCGCGACTCCCTGCTCGCTTATCGCGACGGTCTTCTGCTTCTCGTCTATCTCGAAGTCGAAGTCCGCCATGAACTGCTTCTTGGTGCGCGGGTCCATGCCTTCGGGCGTTTTCCCCACCACCATCCGCGGCGCGAGTTTCGCGAACTTCCCGTACAGGTCGGCTGCCTGTTCGGGGGCGCCGGAGATGATCAGCGGCGTGCGCGCCTCGTCGATCAGGATGTTGTCGACCTCGTCCACGATCGCGAAGTAGTGCCCACGCTGGACCTTTTCGCCGAGGTCCTTGGCCATGTTGTCGCGCAGGTAGTCGAACCCGAACTCCGAGTTGGTCCCGTAGACCACGTCGCACGCGTAAGCGCGCTGCTTCTCCTCGAAGGACTGCATGTTCTGCAGCACGCCCACCGAGACGCCGAGCGCGTCGTAGATCGGGCTCATCCATTCGGCGTCGCGTCGCGCCAGGTAGTCATTGACCGTCACCACGTGCACGCCCCGGCGCTGCGGCGTCTCGCCGTCGGAGTCGCTGTTGGCGAGCAAGCGCACCGCGAGCGAGTTGAGCACCACCGCGAGGGTCGCGGTAAGGGTCTTGCCCTCGCCCGTCTTCATCTCGGCGATCTGGCCCTCGTGCAGAGCCATCGCGCCGATCATCTGCACGTCGAAATGGCGCATGCCCATCGTGCGCCTGCCCGTCTCGCGCACGACCGCGAAGCACTCCGGCAGCAGCGCACCGAGATCCTCACCTTCGCTCGCCCGCTGGCGCAGGGCGTCCATCCGCTCGCGCAGCTCCGCGTCGCTGTCATGCTCGAGCTCGGCCTCGAAGGCGCCGATCAGCGCGACACGTCTCTGGTAGGTCTTGAACTTCTTGGTCTCGCCGACGTTCAGCGCGAGATCGAGCACGGATGGCATGTGCCCAAGGATAGCTCCCGTCGAGGCCGGCGATGTCGCCTTCCGCCAGCCGTCGTCGCGGCCTGGAGCTCAGGTCACGGCACGGGCGACGCGCGCCGCGGCCGCGTGTGCCTCGCGCCGGTGGCGCAGTTTGTCGCGGTGGCGCTTGACCTGCCGGGCGAGCTCGTCGACCACCAGGTTCAGCGAGTGGATCATCTCGGGGGAGGAGTCCCTTGCGCGCAGGGTAACGCCCTTCAGGTACAGCGTGCACTCCGCGACCTGGCAGTCCGCGACACGGGGGTTGCGCTCCTTGAAGATCTCGATCTCCAGGTGGGCAAGGTCTGAGACCTGACGCGCCACCTTGCTCAGACGACGCTCTGCATGCGCACGGAGCTCGTCGGTGACCGGGACGTTTCGACCCTTGATGTCGATCTGCATCAGACGCTCCTTGGTCGGGCTTTTGCTTGCTTGCTCTCCGATGCTACGCCCGAGCGCGGCGGATGTAAATGGCACTCGACACAATGTGCCCGACGCGAGATGCGACATCTGGCGAGCCGCGAGAACCCTGTCGCGGCGGCGGCGAAACGTGGCCGCAGCGCGGTTCTAGCCGCGGCGGCGCAGGCTCTGCAGGATGCCGCTGTGACCGGCGATCGCGCCGATCAGGATCGCCTCGGGCAAGATCTCGCTTCCGGGGAAGACGATGCTCTCGCGCAGCTGCGCGCCCTCGCCGACGGTGGCACCGTCGCCCAGCACCACCGGACCCATCAGGCGCGCGCCGGCGCCGACGCTCACGTCCGCGCCGATCCACACCGGTCCTTCAACCTCCACGTCGGGGGCAAGCTCGCGGCCGTCCGCCACGACCACGCCCGGGCTGACCTCCTCGCCGTCCACCTCCAGATGGAGATCGCCGCGCAGGGCATCGAACGTGCCCTGCCTGAGCTCGCCCAGCGAGCCGACGTCGTTCCAGTACTCGTGCAGCTCGTGGATCTGAAACGGCACGTCGTTCTCCAGCAGGGTGGGAAAGACGTCTTGCGCCCAGTCAACGAACGGTCGCGATGGGAAGTAGTCGAAGATCTGCGGCTCGAACATGTAGATCCCGCAATTGCCCAGGTCCGACAGCGCCTCCTCGGGCGGCGGCTTCTCCTGGAAGCCGGTGATGCGGCCATCCCCGTCATGCAGCACCACGCCGTACTCGCTCGTGTCCGGGACCTGCTTGACAGCCAGCGTCGCGGCAGCTCCGGTGTCTTTGTGGCGTGCCACCAGGCGCGTCAGGTCGATGTCGGTCAGCGCGTCGCCTGAGATCACCAGGAACGGCTCTCCGTCGAAGAACTCCGCGCATCCGCGCACCCCGCCGGCCGTCCCCAGCAGCTCCTCCTCGAAGCGGTAGGACAGCCGCCCGCCGAAGTGCTCGCGGATCGAGTCCGGGAAGTAGTGCAGGTTGGCGATCACCTCGCCGAAGCCGTGCCTGTCGAGCAGGTCGAGGATGTGCTCCATCACCGGCCGGTCGAGTACCGGCACCATCGGCTTGGTGATCTCGTAAGTCAACGGGCGCAGGCGGGTGCCGAGTCCCGCCGCCAGGACCATCGCCTTCATCGGCTAATAGCGATAGTGGTCTGGCTTGTACGGGCCGTCAACCGGCACGCCGATGTAGGTGGCCTGCTCGTCGGTGAGCCGCGTCAGCCTCACGCCGAGCGCGTCCAGGTGCAGGCGTGCGACCTTCTCGTCGAGGTGCTTGGGCAGCACGTAGACCCGTTTCTCGTAGTCCTCGTTCTTCGTAAACAGCTCGATCTGCGCGATCGTCTGGTTGGAGAACGAGTTGCTCATCACGAAGCTCGGGTGTCCGGTGGCGTTGCCGAGGTTCAGCAGGCGCCCCTCGGAGAGCATCAGGATCGCGTGACCGTCGGCGAACACCCACTTGTCGAC
>JBOGXX010000008.1:0-5849 GCA_050696475.1 Solirubrobacteraceae bacterium
ACCGCCGGCCGGCCGCTCGATCAGTCCGGGAGCTCGGTCGCAGCGCGCACGATCGAGCGGTACACCAGGTCGATCGCCGGGCGCACCCCTTCCTCCTCGCCGAGCATCACGGCCGCGGCGCTGAGCGCCGCGCCGATCGCCTCCAACGCCTCACCGACCGAGCCGGGCTCGGGGTCGCGGCAGGCGGAGATCGCCATGTCGAGCATCGCCCGCGCCTGCTCAGCCACTCCCGTGAACAGCGCCGGCCCGACGAGGCTCGCGTAGTTGTAGACCCGCGCGAGGCGCCCCGAGAGCCGGATCGACGGACCGCGACGCGGAGGCTCGGCCTCCGGCAGGCCGCGGCCGTCGAGCAGCGCAGCCATCGTGCCGCCCAGCACCAGGCGGGTGGTCGCCTCGTCGAGACGCGCCTGCGCGGCGACGCGCAGCGCCATGTAGAGCGTCGTCGCGGGCATCCCATAAGGCGGATCTGAGGCGAACACGATCCGCTCCGCCGGGACACGCGCGAACAGCTCGATCACATCCAGCGGGAAGAAGCACGAGATGTCGTACAGCACGCCCGGGTGCCGGGCGAGCCTGGAGGTGAGGACGCCTTGATCGCAGATCGCGCCGTGCGCCAGGATCAGCACGGCCCCGGGATGGCGCAGAGCCAGATCGGCGAGCCCATCGGCCAGCGGCGGCAGCCCGCGACCGGCGTGAATCAGGATCGGCAGGTGCTCGCGCTCTGCCAGCGCGAACACCTCGTGCATCTGCGGCCCGTCGAAGTTGAAGTCCTGCGCGCGCGGATGCAGCTTGATGCCGCGAGCGCCTCGCGCCAGACAGCGTTCCGCCTCCGCCAGCGGGGCTTCAGCCGGGTCCAGGCGGCAGAAGGGGACGAGCCTGCTTTCGCTGTCGGCGGCCCACGCGAGCACGCGGTCGTTGGGGACACTGTAGGAGGGCCTGCGCTCGGGGTCGTGCAGCGGGAACACGCACGCGCGTCGCGCCCCGGCGGCGTCGAGCTGAGAGAGCAGCCGCTCGGGCGTCAGCGAGCGGCCGTCCTCGTCCAGTCCCAGATGGGTGTGCGCGTCGATCACTTCCGCACCAGCGGGGAGGATCCGCTCGGTCTCCGCCAGAAACGGGGCCAGCGCGCTGGCGTACATGGCGTGGTTCACCGTGTGCACCTTATTCTGTGGGCGTGGCGTGGCAGGTGGTGATCGTCGGCGGCGGGTTCGGGGGCTTCTACGCCGCCCGCGCGCTGGAGCGCGCGCTGCCGGAGCAGAGCGCGCGCGTGACGCTCGTCAACGACGCCAACTTCCTGCTCTACACGCCGCTGCTGCCGGGTGCCGCCGGCGGCACGCTCGACCCCCGCCACGTGGTCGTGTCCCTGCGCTCGCAGCTGCATCGCACCGAGCTCGTGATCGGACGCGTCACCGGCGCCGATCCAGCACAGGCGACCGTGGCCATCCAGCGGATCGACGGCGTCAATCTCGACCTGCGCTACCACCAGCTCGTGGTTGCGCTGGGGTCGGTCTCGCGCACGCTCCCGATCCCGGGCCTCGCCGAGCACGCGATCGGGCTGAAGTCCCTGTCGGACGCCACTGCGCTGCGCAATCAGGTGCTCAGCTGCCTCGACATCGCTGAGTCGATCGAGGCCCCAGAGCAGAGAGCCGAGTACCTCGGCTTCGTGTTCATCGGAGGCGGATACGCCGGCGTCGAGGGGCTCGCCGACCTGCAGGACTTCGCCGCGCAGGCGATCGAGATGTATCCGCGCTGCCGCCTGCAGGGGATGCGCTGGATGCTCGTCGAGGCGACGGACCGGATCATGCAGGAGGTGCCGAGGAGCCTCTCCGAATTCGCCGAACGCGAGCTTCGCGGGCGCGGCATCGAGGTCCGCACGAGCACCACGCTGCTCGAGGTGAGCGACAGCGTGGCGAAGCTCTCCGGCGGTGAGGCGATCACGGCGAGGACCGTCGTCTGGACGGCGGGCGTGAAGCCGAGCCCCGTCGTCGCACAGCTGGGGCTCCCGCTCGACGGCGACGGCCGCCTGGTGGTCGACCGCACGATGCGCGTCGATCGGCGTGCACGGGCTGGGGGCGAGCCGCGGGAGGGCGCGAACGTGGCCCTGCGCGAGGGTACCGACGTTTGGGCTATCGGCGACTGCGCGGCTGTCCCCGACGCTTCGAGGCCGGGTCGGTCCTGCCCGCCCACCGCCCAGCACGCGATCCGCCAGGGCAGGCTCGTGGCGCGTAACGTCGCGGCCGTCCTTGCGGGCGCGAGCCCGAAGGCGTTTCGCTATCGCACCAAGGGCGTGGTCGCCGAGCTCGGGCACAACCGGGCGGTTGCGATCACGCTCGGCATCCGCTGGCGCGGGCTGCCGGCATGGCTGATTGCTCGCACATACCACCTGCTGCTGATGCCCGGGCTCGGACGCAAGCTGCGGCTGCTCGTCGACTGGAACGTGGCCCTGGTGTTCGGCCGCGACTCCTCCTCCCCGGGACGCCTGGGCAGCCCGACGCCGCTGGAACGCGAGTGAAGATCGCGCGCAGACACACGATCTCTCGCAACAGCGGCGTATCCTGCTCCATAGATGACGATACGCGAGCAGATCAAGGTCGACCTGCAGGGGGCGATGCGCGCGGGCGAGAAAGGTCGGGTCGGCGCGCTGCGACTCGTCCTGTCGGAGCTGCAGAAGGCGGCCAAGGAGGGCGGCGAGGACGAGCTGGCCGTGCTGCGGCGCGAGCGCAAGCGCCGGTTGGAGGCCGCCAAGGCCTACGGTGAGGCCGGGCGCGAGGATCTCGTCCGCGGCGAGCAGTCCGAGGCGGAGCTGATCGGCTCCTACCTGCCGGCGGAGCTCTCACAGGATGAGCTGAGGACGATCGTCGAGCAGGCGGTGCGAGACAGCGGCGCGAGTTCCGCCAAGGATATCGGCACGGCGATGCGGCAGGCGATCGCCGCGGTCGACGGTCGCGCCGACGGCAAGCGCGTATCCGAGCTGGTCCGAGCGGCGCTTCAGGGATGAGGACCCAGATCGAGCTTTCCAACGTCGTCGCCGCTGAGCTGGCCGGCAGCCAGGACGCGGTGCTCAGGGCGCTCGAGGCGCACCTCGACTGCAAGGTCTACCTGCGCGGCAACATGCTGACGTTCGACGGGGAGGAGACTGAGACCCAGGCGGGCGAGCGCGTGGTTCGCGAGCTGGCCGATCTGATCGCCGGTGGCCATCAGATCGGTCCCGGGACGATCGCCGCGGTCACCGGCGCGCTGGACGCTCACGAATCGCCGGCGCGGGTGCTGGAGGACGTCATCTGGCGCCACCGCGCGCTGCGGGTCGCCCCCAAGACCGTCAACCAGAAGCGCTACGTGGACTCGGTCCGCCGGAACACGATCACCTTCGGTGTCGGCCCGGCGGGTACGGGCAAGACGTTCCTGGCGGTGGCGATGGCGGCCGCGGCGCTCTCCCGTCACGAGGTCAACCGCATCATCCTCACACGGCCGGCGGTCGAGGCGGGTGAGCGGCTGGGGTTTTTGCCGGGCGATCTGATGGCCAAGGTCGATCCCTACCTGCGTCCGCTGTTCGACGCGCTGCACGACATGCTCGATCCGGAGAAGGTCTCGCAGCACATCGAGCGGGGCGTGATTGAGATCGCGCCGCTCGCGTTCATGCGCGGGCGTACGCTCAACGACTCGTTCGTGATCCTCGACGAGGCGCAGAACACCACGCCTGAGCAGATGAAGATGTTCCTCACGCGCCTGGGCTTCGGCTCGAAGATGGTGGTCACCGGGGACATCACGCAGGTGGACCTGCCGCGCGAGCAGCAGTCCGGGCTGATCGTCGTCGGCGGGGTGCTGGACGCGGTCGAGCAGATCGAGTTCATCCGCTTCGGAGGTGAGGACGTCGTGCGGCACAAGCTCGTGCAGCGGATCGTCGAGGCCTACGACGTCCACTCCCGGCGCGAGAGTCCCGCACGGCCGGACATCGGCCCGCGCTCCGCGGTCCGCAGCGCCTGAACGTCGATGCTCGACGTGGAGGTGTTCGGCGCCGAGCTCGCCCCGCGGGCGCCGACGGAGCAGGAGATCCGCGGCCTGTGCTCGCTGGCGACCGGGCGGATGGGGATCGAGCATGCGCACGTCGCGATCGAGTTCGTGGACGCCGCTCGGATCGCGCAGCTGAACGCCGAGCATCGAGGCAAGCCGTCCCCCACCGACGTGCTTTCCTTTCCGATCGACGGCGTCGAGGACATGGGTGCCTCGACGCAGATCGGCGACGCGGCGGAGCTCGCGGGGGAGCGGGTGCCGCGTGAGCTCGGAGACATCGTCATCTGCCCCGAGCACACCGCCGATCTGAGTGAGGCGATCGTCCACGGGATGCTGCACCTGCTGGGCCTTGACCACGAGTCCGATGCTGGTGAGATGCTGGCGCTGCAGGACGAGTTACTCGCCGCGGCGCGCCGATGACACGCGGCGGCTTCGTGGCGCTGGCCGGGAGGCCGAACGTCGGCAAGTCGACGTTCGTGAACGCCGTGGTGGGGGAGAAGGTGGCGATCGTCTCCGATCGCCCGCAGACGACCAGGCGTGCGATCCGGGGGGTGTGCAGCAGCGGCGAGAGCCAGATCGTGCTGGTTGACCTGCCGGGAGTTCAGCGCCCACGCGACGCGCTGACGGCGCGCATGGCGCGCCGCGTACGTCAGGAGCTCGAGGGTTCCGACGCGATCCTCGTGATGGTCAACGCCCGGCAGGGCGTCGGTCCCGGCGATCGTTTCATTCTCGGCACGCTCGCGGATGCCAGGCAGTCGCTGACGATCGCCGTGAACAAGATCGACCGGCTGCCCCGAGCCGAGCTGATGGCGACGCTCGAGCACGCTGCGGAGCTCGCTCCGCGGGCCGAGCTGTTCCCGATCTCCGCCCGCACCGGCGAGGGTGTCGCCGCGCTCGTGGTCCACCTCGGCGAGTTGATGCCCGAGGGTCCGTTTCTGTACTCGCCCGACGCAAAAAGCGATCAGTCGCCGGAGTTGCTGGCGGGGGAGCTGGTTCGCGAGGCGGTGATCAGGCGCACCTTCCAGGAGCTGCCCCACGCGGTCGAGGTGGTCGTCGAGGAGATCGACCACCCGCGGCATGGCCTGACGGGCGTGCGGGCGCTGATCTGGGTGGAGAGCGACTCGCAGAAGGGCATCCTGATCGGCGCGCGCGGGCGCATGATCAAGGCGATCGGCGTCGCAGCCAGGCGCGAGCTCGAGCGCGCGCTCGGCTGCCAGGTGCACCTGGAGCTGATGGTTAGGGTGCGGCGCGACTGGCGCGGCGACGAGTCTCTGCTGGATCGTCTCGGCATCACCTGAGCGGGCCCCTCAGAGCTTGTGCGCCAGGCGTCTGGCGATGCCGGCCAGCGCCTCTCGGTGCAGCTGCGATCCCCACACGAAGGGCACGCCCACGACGTCAAAGCTGCGCCGGCGCAGGCGCGCCAGCTGGTTTTGTTGAAAGCGTCCACGTTCATGGACCGAACGGGCGGCCCGGACGGCTGAGTCGATCGCCGCACGCTCGACGGCGGAGGACCCCAGGTCGGTGAGCGACTCGATCCGCCGGAGCTCCTCCGTGCTGAAGCGCCGCGGCAGCAGGGCGTTGACGATCACCGCCGACAGATCGCGCCCGAGCTGGCGGGCGAGGCCGTCCTGCAGCTCTAGTGCCTCGGTGACCGCCATCTCCGTCGCCAGCGCCACCGCCAGGTAGGCCGACTGGGACGGGGTCGCGAGCAGCTCCTGAAGCTGGCGGGTGTAGCCGACGATCGGCCCGACACGGGCGATCGCGCCGAACGTCCGGGGCGAGGCGAGCAGGCCGAGCGCGTGCCCGGTGGCCGGTGCGTCGAGCACCACCAGGTCGTAGCC
>JBOGXX010000009.1:0-2855 GCA_050696475.1 Solirubrobacteraceae bacterium
GCTCGCGTACGTAGTACGCCACGCTCCCTGCGTCCGCGCCTCACTTGCTCAGCGAACGTCCTAGTAAGGTTGACTCCGTGCCCAAGCTCCCCGCCCCCCCGATCCCCTCCTCCCTGCAGGCGCCCCCACCGCGCCCCGGCGAGGGCAACGGCAAGGCGGTAAAGCCGCATGAACACGCCGCGGAGGCTGGTACGACCGTCGTCGACTGGGTCGACGAGCGCACCTCGCTCAGCGGCGGCGCACGCTGGTTGATGTTCAGGAAGGTGCCCCAGGGCACCAACTGGTTCTACACGCTCGGCTCGGCCACGATGTTCGCGTTCCTCAGCCAGGCTGTCACGGGGGTCTTTCTGGCGATGTACTACCGGCCGGATGCGAGCGGCGGTGCGTACGAATCGATCCGCTACATCACCAACGACGTGTTTCTCGGCCAGTTCGTTCGCGGCATGCACAAGTGGGGCGCGAGCGTGATGGTCGTGCTCGTGTTCGTGCACATGGGACGCACGTTCTTCTTCGGCGCCTACAAGTATCCGCGCGAGCTGAACTGGGTGATCGGCGTGGTGCTGCTGATCCTGACGATGGCGATGTCGTTCACCGGCTACCTGCTGCCGTTCGACGAGCGCGCCTACTGGGCGACGATCGTCGGCGTGAACATCAACGGCACCGGCCCGCTGATCGGCCCCTACCTATCGGACTTCCTGCGCGGCGGCTCGGAAATCGGCGCGACCACGCTGTCGCGCTTCTATGCGATCCACATGCTGCTGATCCCCGGGCTGCTCGTGGCGTTGATCGGCGCCCACCTGTACCTCGTGGCCAAGCTGGGCACCACCGCGCCACCGTGGAAAAAGTCGCACACGCGCCCAGAGTTGCGCGAGACAGGGATCTAGGCCGGATGCGGTTCGCCAGCACAGCCGGCCGGCGACGTCCGGCGGGGGTCTCTCGATGAACCAGCGCGAGAAGGAGCAATACCTCCGCGAGTATTCCGCCCTGAAGGCGGAAGGCAAGCCGTTCTTCCCTTACGCGGTCGCCAAGGACGCGGCGATGGCCTGCGTCGTGATGGCGATCATCATCGCGTTGTCGCTGGTGCTCGGCGCGGAGCTGGGGGCGAAGGCCAACCCGACGACCACAAGCTATGACGCGCGTCCGGAGTGGTACTTCTTCTTCCTGTTCGACATCCTGCGGATCATCCGCGTGTCGAGCATCATCCAGCTCGCCACGATCGGCCTGCCGACGCTGTTCATGATCCTGCTGTTCCTGCTGCCGTTCTACGACCGCGGACCGGAGCGCCGCCCCGAGCGCCGCCCGGTGGCGACGATCACGGGCGTGATCGTGATCTGCGCGATGGGGTATCTCACCTACAACGGAGCTGTGGCGGGAACCCCCGACGCGCTCGAACTTCCGACGCCCAAAATCGTCCAGGAAGACGGCAGGGCGGCGGTCGCGGAGTGGAACGAAGGTCGCGAGGTGGTCGCGCAGTCCGGCTGCGAGGCCTGCCACAAAATCGGTGAAAACGGGAACCCGGGACCGGGTCCGGACCTGATCCACATCGCCTCGCGGCTTCCCGCCAACGGCATCGCGCGGACCCTCGTCAACCCGACGGCGCCGATGCCGTCGTTCAAGAACCTGCCGGCGAAGAAGTTCAAGGCCGTCGTCGACTTCCTCTCCACGCTCAAGTAGCTCCGGCGTGCCCGCTCGGCTGCGAGGCGGCGCTGGAACGCTGGAGGCTCCTCAGGTGCGTGCGATGTTCGATCGCATCGCGGGCGTCTATGACCTGATGAACACGGCGATGACCGCGGGGCTGCACCACCGCTGGCGCGCCCGCGCCGCGGACCTCGCGCTGGTCGGGCCGGGCAGCCGGGTGCTGGATGTCGCCACCGGCACCGGCGATCTCGCGATCGAGCTCGCCGGTCGCGTTGCTCCGGGCGGCGAGGTCGTGGGCAGCGACTTCGCCGAGGGCATGCTCGACCGCGCTCGATCGAAGCTCGCCGGGCGCGGCGCGATCGGCGTCAGCCCGCGCTTCGAATGGGCGGACGCGATGGCATTGCCCTACGACGAGGACTCCTTCGACGCCGCCACGGTCGGCTTCGGCGCGCGCAACTTTGGCGATCTGGCACGCGGTCTCGCGGAGATGGCGCGCGTCGTTCGCCCGGGTGGCCGCGTGGTGGTGCTCGAGATCACCACCCCCACGCGCCCGCCGCTGTCGCTCTTCTTCAGGCTCTGGTTCGACCGGATCGTCCCGGCTCTCGGCCGACTCGCCGGGGCCCTCGCGGGAGTCTCGGCGCGGCTGCGCGACGCACCCGCGGACGGTGCGATCGCGGACGCATACACCTACCTGCCGAGCTCGGTCAGGCGCTTCCCCGGGCCGGCGGCGCTCGCGCGCGAGATGCAGCAGGCCGGCCTGTCGGACATCAGCTATCTGATCACCGCCGGCGGGATCGTTGCGATTCACGTCGGCACCGTGCCGCGCGAGTGTGCATGATGGTCGTGGTGAGCACCACGGCTACCGGCGGTTTTGCGGGAGTGGACGGCCTCGACGCGATCATGGAACGCGGCGGCGAGCGCCTGCGCGGCTGGATGTGGCGCACCGAGCGCCACCTGGAGCGCGTCACCGTCCAGGCGGGCACGCCGCTTGCGATCCACGCCAACGCGAGCGTCAACCCCGCCGGCAAGCGCCTGCGGCCGCTGCTGGTCGTGCTGGCCGCGGAGTCCGTCGGCGGCCCGCCAAAGACGCGGGAGGGCGGCGAGCGGCTGGTGCGAGCGGCTGCTGCCGTGGAGCTGGTGCATTCGGCGACGCTGGTGCACGACGATGTGATCGACGGCGCGCTGCTGCGCCGCGGGCGCTCGACGGTGGCGGGGGT
>JBOGXX010000010.1:0-2629 GCA_050696475.1 Solirubrobacteraceae bacterium
CGCAGCGCCTGCCCCTCGGCGCCCGCCAGGCGCTCCGCCAGACCCGCGTCGCCGATCGCCAGGCGCGCGCATGCCTGCGCCAGCTGGCCGTCCACGCCGTCGATGCGCGCCGCCAGCAGCGCCGTCGCCAGCGGGTCGAAGCGCACCGGCTGACAGCGCGAGGCGATCGTCGCCAGCACGTCCTCGCGGCGGTCAGCCAGCAGCACCAGGTGCGTGAACGAAGGCGGCTCCTCAAGGATCTTCAGCATCCGGTTGGCCGTCTGATCGTTCATCGTCTCCACCGCCTCGATCACGAACACGCGCCGCGCCGACTCGAACGGGGTGTGCGTCGCCGCGGCCACCACCGGCTCCTCGATGTCCGCCACGAGCATTTCCGCCGCACCCGACGGGCGCACCCACGTGAGGTCCGGATGGCTCTCGCGCGCCACGCGCTCGGCCACCGTCTCAGGCGTGCGCGCGCCAGCTCTCAGCAGCACCGCTGCGAACGCCCGCGCCGCCGCGCGCTTGCCCGTGCCCGCCGGGCCGTGGAACAGGTACGCGTGCGAGGGCGTCGCGCCCGGAGCCAGCGCCGCGGTCAGGACCGCTCGCGCGTGGGGGTGGGACTCGAGGCCCGGCAGCGACGGCGCCGCCGTGCGGGAGTCTGTCGGGCCGGCTGATTGGGCGGTGGCGGACATCGCTCGCCATCCTAGAGGCGCGGTGCCGGGTGCCGCCGGGGAGGGCTCTTCAGGAGGAGCGCCGCGAGGCGAGCCCTCGGCCGAGGAAGCGCCAGCGGGCGTGGGGCGCACGGCGGCCGTTGGCGATTCGCCGAGGGCAGCGAGCTGGAAGAGCCGGTAAAATTGTGATGATGAGCACGCGCGAGCGAACCCTGCTCGCGAACGGGCAACGACTCCTGAGCGCCCCCTCGTGGCCCGCGGCACGCTGATCACGATCGAGGGGCTGGACGGCGCCGGCAAGACGACGCTCGCCGAGGGGCTTCAACGGGAGCTGGGCGCTCGTGGCCTCGACGCGCGCCTGCTCCGAGAGCCCGGCGGCGTGGAGGTCTCCGAGCGGATTCGCACGCTCGTCAAGGACCCCGCCCTGGACGTGCTGCCACGCACGGAGGCGCTCCTGTACGCGGCCGCGCGCGCGCAGCTCGTGGAGCAGCTGGTGCTGCCGCTTCTGGCGCGGGGCGCGGTCGTCCTGCTGGACCGCTTCGTGGACTCCTCGCTCGCCTACCAGGGAGCCGGCCGCTCGCTGGGCATCGAGGACGTGCGCTCGATCAACCTGTTCGCCACCGGCGGCCTGTCCGCGGCGCGAACGCTGCTGCTGCACATCTCACCCGCCGGCGGACGCGCGCGACAGCGCGCGCGCGAGAGCGAGCCCGACCGCCTGGAGCGCGAGGACGAGCGGTTCTTCGCCGCGATCTCCGCAGCGTATGCGCAGCTGGCGCGCGCGGAGCCCCAGCGGATCCGCGTGATCGATGCCGCGCAAGCGCCCGAGCAGGTGCTGGCCGATGCGCTCGCCGCGCTCGGGGACCTCGCGCTCGGCGAGCGCAGCCACCGCTAGCATTGGCCGGCAGATGGCCCTCGTTGCAGTCGCGCGACCGATCCTTGCCGTGGTGGCGGAGCCCGCGCGCGCGAGCTCGGGCGGCGGACCCTCGCACGCGGCCGTCGCGATCGCGATCGTGGCCGCCGTCGTGCTGCTTGCGATCCTCCTCTGGGGCATCGCCAGGATGAGCGCCTACGAGCCTCGCTGGACGCTCTCGCTGCGCCATTCGCTCGCCGAGGCACGCTTTCGCGCGGCCGCCACGTGGGCGGAACTCAGCGACTGGGCCCGCCTCGGGCACTAGCCCGTGACAGCTGCGCGAGGGCCTTCGAGAAACGTCTTCCGGGCGCAATTTGGGCGCTGGAGGAGCGAGACGCGAACCGTACCGCGGCTATCCTGTAGATAGCGAATCAGGTGCTCGGACGCTCGCGCAGATGTCCGTCCGACCGGAAGCGGATCATCCTTTGTTACCCCCAAAATCACCGTATTCGCGCCGCAAAATGGGGTTTTGAGCGGCTTCACACGAGGAGAACAGTTAGATGGATCGCGCCCCGCAGAGCTCAGCAGCTGAAGTCCTCCGGTCCGACAGGGCGCTGACGATCGAGCGTCTGTTCAGCAAGCCGGGAACGCATCCGTTCGACGACGTCGAGTGGGAGCTGCGCGACGCGCGCATCGGCCACGGCGATCGCATCGCGTTCGAGCAGCAGGGCGTCGAGTTCCCCAAGAGCTGGTCGCAGAACGCGACGAACATCGTCGCCCAGAAGTACTTCCGCGGGCAGCTCGGCGCACCGGAGCGCGAGAGCTCGGTCAAGGAGATGATCAGCCGCGTGGCGGGCACGATCACCGGCTGGGGCCGCGCCGGCGGCTACTTCGCCGACGAAGACGACGCGCGCGCGTTCAACCACGAGCTGACCTACATCCTGCTGCACCAGCTGGCGGCGTTCAACTCGCCCGTGTGGTTCAACGTCGGCTTCGAGGAGCACCCGCAGTGCTCGGCGTGCCAGCCGTATCGCGCCCTGGTCTCGACCCCTGCCGGGATGGTGCCGATCGGCGAGCTCGTCGATGGCGACCAGGTCGGCCGCGAGGTGTACGACTCACAGGGAAC
>JBOGXX010000011.1:0-3558 GCA_050696475.1 Solirubrobacteraceae bacterium
GAGCACGGTGGCGGTGTCCGAGCCGTAGGCCTCGGCCGCCCACACGGAGTCATAGCCCAGGCGCTCGGCCTCCTGGACGATCGTGAGCTGGTCCTGGGAGGTGAGGCCCATGCCCCAGTAGCCAATGTGCACGCCGAGCTTCATGTGCAAGTTTCCTTTCAGCGGAAGGGGATTCGTTGCGGGTGTGAAAGGCGTGCCATACGCTTGGCCGCGCACCCGCTTGGCATTGGCTGAACAGCCAACGGTGGGTGCACAGCCTATGCGAAACCGCCGCCGTCAGACCGCCAGCCCAGTCGAGCGCCTGCGCCTGGCGATCGACTGCCTGCCGGTGCGGACGCGTGAGGCGATGCTCCGGGGTGTGCGCGAGAACGAGCGCATCATCGCGGGCGCATACGTTGACGGTGAGGGCGGCGTCTGCCCGATGCTGGCGGCGCACCGCTGTGGCGGTCGCACGGACCTGCTGTCGTTCGCGAAGTCGTGGGACCGCCTCACGCGCACGAAGGGTGGCGCACGCGTAGCGACCGAGCGCGAGACGCGGATCCTCGTATCGCAGCTCGAGGACAGCCTGACCAGCTCTTCGGGACTGGACCTGGACGTGGCGATCTCCGAGCATTTCGCGCTGATGAGCACTCGTAGGCGCGGACGCAGACGGCTACCGGAGGCGGCCGACCCGTCGGGTGAGATCAGAGCCAGGCGCCGGCACGACCGTGTGCTGGAGAGAGTGTTGGGAGACAATCTCGCTTGGCGCCCCGAGCGGCGGCCACGGCGGCCGGTCTCAGCGGTGGGCTGAGCGAGCCAGCGCGCTCAAAGCGCATCGCCGGGCCGCACGAACATCATCTCGGGTACGACGCACGCGGGGGAGACCTTGAGCAGGTAGCGGACGGCCTCGGCGATGTCCTCGGGACGGATCATGTCCTCGGCTGCGACGTGCTCCTTGACGAAGTCGGTCATCGGCGTGTCGACGAAGGCGGGACAGAGGGCGGTGGACTTGATGCCCTCGGCGCCGAGCTCCTTGTTCATGGCTTCGGTCCAGCCGACGACGCCGTGCTTGGTGGCGGAGTAGACCGACAGCCACGCCTCGCCGCGCTTGCCGGAGATGGAAGAGGTGTTGACCACGAGCACGTTCTTGTGCTCGCCGGCGGCCTGCCTGAGCAGCGGCATGCACTCGCGGTAGAAGAGCACGATCGAGCGCAGGTTGATGTCGAGCTGCATGTCCAGGCGCTTGGTCTCTATCTCGCCGACCGCGGCGCCGACGCCGACGCCGGCGTTGTTGACGAGCACGTCCAGGCGCCCGTACTTCTGGCGGTGCGCGGCGACGACCTTCTGGATCTCGGGCTCGTCGGAGACGTTGGCGGCGACGGCCTGCACGTCGTGGCCCTCGCCTTCCAGGCCGGCGGCGGCGGCGTCGAGCTTGTCCGGCCGTCTGGCGGCCATGGTCACGCAGAAGCCCTCCTGGCAGAGCACCCTGGCGATGGCCAGCCCGATCCCGCTCGATGCTCCGGTGACGATTGCTGCGCGCTCTGTCGACATCCGCTGCCCTCCGTTGATTGGCTCTGAGTGAAGCGCCGCGCGTCCGCCGGCGGCGGGCGGGAGCATCCCACATCTCGCTGGTAGCGTCTGCGCAAACGCGCCCACGTCTAGCGACCAAGCGCGCGACGGGCCCGTAGCTCAGTTGGTTAGAGCTGCCGACTCATAATCGGTAGGTCGCAGGTTCGAGTCCTGCCGGGCCCATGACAAAACGCCTGCTACTGAACGAAAAGAAGCGTATCAAGGGGCGCTGACGGCAGTTCATCTTTCCCGGCATCATTCCCCAGCGGTCGTCTCGCGGTCATCGTACGCCCTGGGTGACGCTCGCCGTAGGACTCGCGGCGCCTGGCGCGGAAGCGCAAAATCCGTTGGCCGGTTGGAGCGGGTCGGGGTCAATATGGCTGTGCAGGGACAACCTACGACAGCACAGCCAACGGCGGTTCTGATCGAGGATCGGCTGCTTCGCCCCGACCAGGCGGCGTGGTATCTGAACGTCAAGACGAGTTGGGTCTATGAAGCTGTGCGAACGGGTCGTCTGCCGTGCCGCCGGGTGGGCAGGCACATCCGCTTTACTCGTCCGATGCTCGACGAGTGGCTGGCCGAGCAGCCGCGGCAGTAGAGGACGCTCGCGTTCCTCCTCGCCGCCGACGGAATCGGTCCTCGCGTGTCCGACTTGAGACGTATTGTCTGCGCCTGTATTGCGATGTGCCCCCGCGCTGCGGAAACAGCCGGGGGCGTGGCGACGGAGCCGAGACTCCGCTGCGCGGCGGACCATAACGAGCCGTCGAGCGCGGCCCCCGAGACGACGCCACCGGCGCCTCCCTACCGAGATAAGGAGGACCGGACGATGGGCAAGATCAACGCGACGCTGCCGCCGCAAGTCGCCCTACTGCTGCGTGGAGCGCTCCAGATGGAGCTGATCCGAGCGTGCGAGGATGCGCCTGAGGTCAGGCCCGCGTCAGTGACGCGCGTGGGCTGGACCGCCGTACTGAGGCGCCTCACCGCCCTTTGCGACGCGCTCGATGCGATCGGCTGGGACCAGCCCGAGGAGCAGCAGCCGGTGACGATCTGGTCTTCCCCCGGTTCGGTGGACACTCGGGGTTAGTCGCTTCGGTTCTTTTCTGAATTGTCGTTGATCGTGGCTTGCTCGTAGTCGGAGGGGGAGAGCATCCCGAGGGTCGAGTGCCTCCTGGTCGCGTTGTAGAAGATCTCGATGTAGTCGAAGACGGCGATGCGCAGCTGCTCGCGTGTCTCCCAGGACTGCCGGTGGATGAGCTCCTTCTTGAGGGTCGCGAAGAAGCTCTCGGCGACGGCGTTATCCCAGCAGTCGCCGCGTGATCCCATCGACCTGGCGATTCCTGACTTCGCGCATTCCTGGCCGAAGCCCAGAGCGACGAACTGCGACCCCTGGTCGGAATGGTGAATCAGTCCGGCCTCTGGTTCTCGGCGTGAGACGGCCATCCGGAGCGCGTCGATGACAAGCTCGGCTCTGAGGTGGTTGGCCATCGACCAGCCGACGATCCGCCGGCTGTAGAGGTCCTGGACGGCGGCGAGGTAGAGCCAGCCCTCCCAGGTCCGTAGGTAGGTGATGTCCGCGCACCAAAGGACGTTCGGCGTCGCCGGGCGGAACCGGCGCTCGACGAGGTCATCGGCGACCCTCACTCCTGGGACACGGATAGTGGTGCGCCCGCGGCGCTTAGGGATCAGCCCAGAGATCCCGGCCTGCGCCATGAGTCGCTCGACGCGCTTGCGCGAGACACGGATGCCGCGAGCCAGTCGCAGCTCGGCATGGATACGCGGCGCGCCGTAGACACGACGGTTCGCCTCGTGGATCTCCTTGATCTGCTCGAGCAGCCACGTGTCGGCGAGCTCGCGGTCTGAGGGCACTCGTCGCTCCCAGGCATAGAACCCTGAGCGCGAGACGCCGAGCTGCTCGCAGAGCACCGAGACCGGGTGATTTGCCTTCTCCGCGGCGATGAGCCTGAACGCGCTCACCGGGTCTCTTCCCGGGCGAAGAAGGCCGCCGCTTTT
>JBOGXX010000012.1:0-5540 GCA_050696475.1 Solirubrobacteraceae bacterium
GCGGCCGGGCCGATCAGCAGCGCGGTCGAGAGGATCGAGCCGATCGTCAGCGCAGCGAGGGCGACGGCGAGGGCCAGCGCCAGCAGGTAGGCGACGCCGAGTGCGCGCACATGCAGCCCCCGCGCGGCGGCGATCTCGGCGCTCAGGGAGCTGAGCAGCAGCGGCCGGTAGAGCAGCGCGACCAGGCCCAGCGCCAGCGCGCCGAGCGCGCCGACCAGCGGCAGGATCGATCTGGAGACGGTGAAGATCGAGCCGAAGAGAACCGTCTGGGCGGCACCGGTGGTGTTGTGGAGAGTCGCGTCCAGGTAGAACAGCAGCGCGGCGAGGCCGAGAAAGAAGCCGAGCACCACGCCCGTCGCCAGGTCGCGCCCGCGCGGGCGCTGGATGCCGATCAGCTCCATCGCGCCGGCGGCGGCGACGCCGACAGCGAGGAAGCCCCACAGCGGCGCGACGCCCGCGAGGAACGCCGCCGAGCCGCCGGTGGTGTTGACGTCGCCGAGGGCCTCGCCGGCAAACGACTGGCCGCGGAGCACCGTGAACACGCCGACGGTCCCGGACACGACGGCGACGATCGTGCCAATCAGCAGCGCCACGCCGACTACCTCGCTTGAGAAGAAGCCACGGGCGATCAGCGCTGCGAGCGCGGCGCTCACGAGACGATCTCCACGCCTGGGACTACGACGTCGTGGCCGTGGGCGGCGATCGGCGAACGCTCGGAACCCTCCGCGGCACCGGCCACGACGAGCACGCGCCCGTGCACGTCGAGCACGTCCACGTGGCTGCCGTAGAGCTCGCTGAGCACCTCCGCGCGCACGACCTCCGCGGTTGTGCCACTGGCGGCGCGCCCGGCGGCGAGATAGACGATGCGGTCGAGCACCGGCAGCAACGGGTTCATCTCATGGGCGGAGATCAACACTGCGAGGCCGCGCTCCTTCGCGATGCCCGCCAACAGCTCGACGACCTCGCCTGCGGCGCGCAGGTCGAGGTTCGCGAGCGGCTCGTCGAGCAGCAGCAGCTTCGGCTGCGCGATCAGCGCGTGCGCGATCAGCACGCGCTGCTGCTCGCCGCCGGAGAGCAGACCCACGCGCGTGTTCGCGAACGCGCTCGCGTCGACCGCGTGCAGCATCTCGTCTATGCGCGCCCTGCGGGCGCGCGATGGCAGCGGAATGCCCAGCCTGTGGGCGTCGAGGCCGAGGCCGACGAGGTCGCGGGCCCGCAGCGGCATGTCGGGGTCGAGCAGGAACTTCTGCGGCACGTAGCCGATCAGCGCATTGCGCCGCGACGCGCCGCCACCGATCAGCACGCGCCCGGCACTCGTCGGCTGCAGTCCCAGGATCGCGCGCAGCAGCGTCGTCTTGCCGGATCCGTTGGAGCCGATCAGGCCGGTGAACTCGCCTGCTCCGATCGCGAAGCTCACCTCGCGCAGCACATCCCGGCCTGACAAACGCACACCGAGCGCCTGGACGGACAGGATCTCGCTCGCCCCGACGATCGCTCTCGCCCCGCGCTCGTCGCCGGCGCCCCGCTCGCGAGGCGCGCTCACAGCTTCTCCGTGGAGATGCCTTCCGCGACCGCCCTGCGCAGCGCGCGCACCTCTGCGAGCATCCACGACTGGTAGTCATAGCCAGGCGTCGGCAGCGTCTCGTACACCCCCACGACCGGCACGCCGGCATGTTTGGCGGCTTCCAGGAACGACTGCGTCAGCGAGTCGGTCACCTGCTGGTTGTACACGAGCACCTTGACCCTGTGCGTGGCGAACAGGCCTTCCTGAAGCGTCACGTCCTGCGGCGCCGGATCGACCCCGTTCATGATGTCGGCCTGCAGCGGGAAGGGCGTCATGTTGATGGTGCCTGCCGCTTCGAGCATGTAGTCGCCGACCGGCTCGGTCGTAGCCACGGCCGTGTGCGGATATTCCGAGGCGAACCGCTCGAGCGCCGCGCGCCACGGGCTCAGCGAGCGTTGCAACGCGACTGCTCTCACCCGGAAGTAGGCGGCGTGCGCCGGCTGCAGCGCGGCGAGGTCGGCGGCGATCGCGTTGGCGAGCGCGGGCATCGTCTGCGGTCTGTACCAGAGGTGCGGGTTGCGCGTGGAGCCTGGAAGCCCGAGCAGCTTCTGGACGTCGATGACCCTGCGCTGCGAGCTCGGGGAGCCCGACTCGATCCGTTCCATGTAGGTGTCGTAGCCGACGCCGTTCTGCACGACCAGTCTCGCCGCTGCCACCCGCTCGGCGACGCTGGGGCTGGCCTCGAAGGTGTGCGGATCGGTGTTCGGGTTGCTCTCGACGGCGCTCACCTTCACGTAGCGCCCGCCGATCTGTTCGATCACGTTCGCGTACTGGCTCTCGGCGCCGACCGCAAGAATAATGCCGTCGGCCGTCGGCACCGGTCCGGCGCCACCGCAGCCGGCGATCGACGCACACAGCGCCAGCAGGACGGTTGCCGCGGCGATGCTCACGGGGCTGCGCTGACGGGCGTCTCTCATGACCATGGCTCCCGCTGTCGGTGGGGACCTCGGGGAGGACGGAACGCTATCATAAGAATGATTCTCATTCCAAGAAACTCGGGAGCGCCTCCCGGACCATGACCCGCGCGCAAGGGCTGATGGATAGGATCGCGAGCGTGGACGGCGAGGCCACCGTTCGCAGCAGGCCGGTTGAGACGCCACGGCAAGAGGGGACGGGATGGACGCGCAGGAGCTACAGGAGCGGATCGACGCCTTTCCGGTATGGCACTACAGGTTCGACTTCGACGGCGTGTCCACACCGATCTTCAGCGAGGACTATGCCAACCGCCACGAGCAGCGCCGTCGCGTGTTCTTCGATCCGCTGGTCAAGGCTGCCGGCGGGACGCTGCGCGGCAAGCGGGTGCTGGACCTGGGCTCCAACGCCGGCTACTGGTCCCTCGCAGCGTTGGAAGCGGGCGCGGATTTCGTCTTCGGCATCGACGGACGCCAGATGCACATCGACCAGGCGCAGCTCGTGTTCCAGGCGAAGGGCGTCGATCCCGAGCGCTACAGCTTTCAGCTGGGGAACATCTTCGAATACGACTTTCCCGGCGCCTTCGACGTGGTGCTGTGCCTGGGCCTCATGTACCACATCTCAAAGCCGATGGAGCTGTTTGAGATCATGGCCGGCGTCGAGGCGCAGCTGCTGCTGATCGACACGGCCGTGTCGCTGATGCCGGTGAGCATGTTCCGGGTAGCGCACGAGAACAGCCTGGAGAACGTCCGCAACGCCGTCGACTACGAGACCGTTTTCGTGCCCAGCCGTCACGCCGTCCTGGACCTCGCGCGCCAGTTCGGCTACGAGGGGGTCGCGCTGGCGCAGGACATAACCGACTACCGCGGGATGCACGACTACAAGGTCAAACAGCGAGCCGGGTTCATCTGCCTCAAGGGAATCGCTGCGGACGGGCTGCAGCGCGAGAAGATGGACACGATCACGTTGCTGCGCGCGGCGGGCGAGAAGTGGATCAAGCGCCAGATCGCCCGCGCCAAGCGCTCCTAGCTCTCCCGCGCGCCGTGGGCAGATCACCCAGCGAGCATCGAGCCGCGAGCTACAGGCGTCCCGTATCGCGCCGGTAGGCGCGAGCGGCAAGCCCGCTTAGGAGCACCGTCCAGGCACCGATCACGATCCAGCCCTGGGCGCTCCATGCCTGGCCGCCGACCGCAGCGTGGCTCGCGCGTGCGAGCCAGTATGACGGGATGTAGCGCGCCAGTTCGGAGAGGAACCCGTGGCCGCCGAGCGGGAACCAGACGCCGCCCAGCAGCGCGAGCAGCGAGACCCCTCCGCCGAGCGCCGGGCCGATCGAATCGGGCGTGAGCATGTGCCCGAGCATGATCCCCAGCGCCGCGAAGGGAACCAGCCCGACGAGGATCAGTCCGGTCATCTCCAGCCATTGCGAGCTGTCGAGCCTGACGCCGAGCGATGTCCCGGCCGCATACAGCGCGAGCAGGCTGATGGCGGCCATCATGTAGCCGGTGAGCACCTTCACCCGGAAGTAGTCGCGCGGCGAGAGCGGGGTGATCCGCAGCTGACGGTTCCACCCGACGGCGCGCTCGGCGGCGATCCGCGCGCCGCAGGAGAGCATCGCGCTCATCGTTCCGAACGTGGCCATGCCGACCATGTAGTAGAGCGGGAAGGAGATGCCACTGCCGTCGAAGTTCCGCACGTGGCGGTTGGGCGAGACCACCAGGAAGTACAGGATCAGCGGGAAGCCGAGCGACAGCAGGAAGAAGCGTCGGTTGCGCAGCGTGCGCAGCAGCTCGTAGCGCACGTAGAGGAGGCTCATCGCGGGCCACCGTCACGGTGCGTGTCCTCGGCGTCCTGCCGGTTGGCGTCGCCGGTCAGCTCGACGAACGCCTGCTCGAGCCCAGCTGCGGCGATCTCGATGTCGCGCACGTCAGGATGGGCGCCCAGCAGCGCGCGAATCGCGGAGTCGGAGTCCGCGCAGCGCAGCACGACCGCCTCGCCGCGGCGCTCGACGCTGCCGACGCCGGGCAGCGTGCGCAGCTCGTCGAGGTCCGCGTGCGGCAGCGTGGCGCGGATCGTGCGCGTGCCGACCCTCGCCCTGATCTCCGTTGTCGGCCCGTCGGCGACGACCACCCCGTGCGCCATCAGCACCGCGCGATCGGCGTACGCGTCGGCCTCCTCCAGGTAGTGCGTGGCGAACATGACCGTCTTGCCACGGGCGGCAAACGCGCGCATCGTGGCCCAGAAGCCCCGACGCCCCTCGACGTCGAGCGCGACCGTCGGCTCGTCGAGCACGAGCAGCAGCGGGTCGCTGACGAGCGCCACCGCCAGGCGCACCCGCTGGGTCTGCCCGCCGGAGAGCTTGTTGGTGCGCTGGCCGGAGATCTCGGCGAGGCCGGCCAGCTCGAGCGCGTCGCCCACGTCCAGCGGTCTGGGGTAGAGCGATGCGATCATTGCAACCAGCTCGCGGACGGAGAGATCTCTGATCAGCTCGCCGGTCTGCAGCATGCCACCGACCTCTCCGCGGGCAACGGCCTGCGCGGGCGTGCGGCCGAAGACCGACACGCTGCCCTGATCCGGTGCGAGCAGTCCCAGCAGCATGTCGATCGTGGTGGACTTGCCGGCACCGTTGGGACCAAGCAGCGCGACGGTCTCACCGGCGGCGATCTCGACATCGACGCCGCGTACGGCGCGGATCGGCCCGTCGGGGCCGCGGAAGGACTTGACCAGCCCGCGGAGCCGGATGTCGGTCGAAGGCGCGCCGGGCTGACCTTCGAACGCGCCGCTCATTTACGAGCGGCCCTCACTGCCTTCAGACGGTCGACCTTGGGCAGCACCACCTTGCGCATGCGCACCGTCGAGGGCGTCGCCTCCACCGCCTCGTCCTCGCGCACGAACTCCAGTGCCTCGTCGAGCGTCAGTTTGCGGTGAGCGTCCAGGCGCACGAGTACGTCGGAGGTGGAGGAGCGCATGTTCGTCAGGTGCTTCTCCTTGACCGGGTTGACGTCCAGGTCCTCGGCGCGGGCGTTCTCGCCGATGATCATGCCCTCGTAGACCTCCTCGCCTGGAC
>JBOGXX010000013.1:0-3711 GCA_050696475.1 Solirubrobacteraceae bacterium
GGCCGATCTTCCGCTCAGCCCGCGAGCTCGGCGGGTTCTACCGCTCATCGCTCGCAGAGGAGCTGGCCGGCGAGGGCTATGAGATCGAGCGGGGCACCGGCAAGGACGGCCGCTACTTCGAGATCGCGGGGGTGCCACGGACGCTGATCGAGGAGTTCTCCGGGCGCTCCCGCGAGGTCGCCAGAGCCGCCGAGCGGTTCCGTGCCCGCTACGGCAGGGCGCCGGAGCGTGGGGAGCTGCGCAACCTTGCGCTCGAGAACCGCAGGGCGAAGGAGCTGACCACACGCGGCGACCTCCAACGCGTGTGGAGCGAGACCGGGCGCCGCCACGGATTCACGCCGGACGAGGCCGTGCGTCTGATCGGCGCACCTGAGCGGCCACGGGTCGAGCGTCCGGTCGAGGATCGCATCGAGGCGAGGCTGACCGAGCAGCACGCCGTGTTCCACGCGCGCGACCTGCACGCTGTTGCGCTGGAGCAGACGGCCGGAGAGGTGCCGCCCGAGCAGGCACTCGCGGTAGCGCGGGGGATGATCGGCGAGCGCCGCGTGCTCACCTTGGAGGGCGGACGGATGACGACGCTCGCCGTCCGAGCCCAGGAGCAGGCGATCGAACGCCGCGCCGCGCTGCTCGCCAAGCCGGCAGGTCGAAACGTCGGCGAGCATGCCCGGGGCAACGCGGCGCGTGAAGTCGCCGAGCGCATCGGGGGACCACTGATCACCGAGCAGACCCACGCGCTGGAGGTGCTCACGGGACCGGAGCGCGCCGCGGTCCTCGTCGGCCCCGCCGGGACCGGCAAGGGCGTGGTGATCGACGCTGCCGCTCGCGCTGAGCAGCACGCCGGCCGCCAGACGATCGGCATTGCCGTGTCCGGGTCCACGGCCGAGCGCCTCGGGGCCGACAGCCCGGCCCTCACGGGACAGACGCTCACCCTCGACGCGCTGCTCGCCCGCGCTGACACCCAGACCATCGCGGTCGACCGCAACACGACGGTCTTCCTCGACGAGGCCGGGATGGTCGACCACAAGCGCCTCGACGCGCTGACCGAGCTTGTCGAGCGGACGGGCGCGAAGGTGATCGCCGTGGGTGACGGCAAGCAGCTCCCCTCGATCGGCCCGGGAGGCATGTTCGACCGGCTCACCAGCCATGCCCCGAGCGCCGAGCTCGCGGACATTCACCGCACCAGTGACCCGAGCGAGCAGAGAGCCTGGCAGGCGCTGCGCGCCGGAGAACCCGAGCGTGCGATGGCGCACTACCTCCACCAGGGCCGGCTGCATCTCACCGACACCCGCGACCAGGCAGCCGAGAACGCGGTCCAGGCATGGGCGCGCCTCACCGACGAACGCCATGACATCCGCGCGGTGGCGTTGATCGCCGACGCGTCGAACCAGGAGATCGACCGTCTCAACGCCCGCGCCCAGCACGTGCGCGCCCAGCGAGGCGAACTCGGACACCGAGAGATCGGGCTGCCCAGCGTCCACTACGGGCTACGCGAAGGGGACCTCATCGCATTCACCACACAGCACCGCCCGCCAGGGCAGCCCCGGGTCGAGAACGGTACTCGCGGCCAGATCGCCCGCATCCACGAGCGCGGCGTGACCGTCACGCTCGACGGATCAGACCGCACCCTCCAGCTCGCCGGCGAGAACCTCGACTCCTTGAGATTGGCCTACGCACAGCATGTCTACCGTCAGCAGGGCGCGACCGTCGAGCGCTCCGTCGTCCTGACCGGCGGCTGGCAGACCAGCAAGGAGACCGCCTACGTCGAGGCGACCCGCGCCCGCAACGGCACCGACTGGTACATCGCGCGCGAGGACCTCGGCAACGACGGACAAGACCCCGGGCGCATCAGGAGCCTCGCCGAGCGTATGAGCCAAGGCCGCGCCCAGACACCATCGCTCGCCTACCGGGACATCGCCGACGAGCTGGAGCAGCCCTGGGTGCCGAGCCGCGATCCCCTACGGCTCAAACGGTTCACGCCGACCCGACTCCTCGCAAGGACACTCGCACGCGACAGCCCACAGCGCGACACCGGGAGAGGACGGTAGCCCCCACCCGCGCCCCATGCCCACCGGCGGGAATCTCAGCCCGGTTCACGATCCAGGCGCCCGCTCTCTTGGCTTCTCAGCCAGGCTCGCCACAAGCGCCGCCTGCGTACCAGCGCGAAACACGCCACGATCCCCGCCACGACCACGCGCCGTGGTCTGAGGCGAAACACGGCCAGCCCTGGAAGTAGCGGGGCACTGTCCCGTGAGCCAGTTCTCGAGCATCAGCCGCGTGAACCGCAGGTGACGCCCGACCCGCAAACACGGCAGATGCCCAAGCCGCGCAGCATCACGCACCCACGAGACTCGCACGTTCAACAACGCCGCCGCTTCCTCGCAATTCAAGAGCGGTTCGGCCAACGACACCGCTGGCCCATCACCAGGTACGACGCGACTCGATCTAGCGCCGCTCATACTCACCTCCCTCATCACAATGCCCCCATGCGACTTCCTGAACGATCGCCGCGCCCACCCGTGCAGACTCCACCGCAAACACGACAAGACCCAGCTCGGAAATGGGCGCAAAAGTCGCTCTCATACTGTTATTGACCCTTAGCGGCCCGAACCGGCCATCAAATTGCGGCCGGGTGGTCGCTGCTACGTGCATCGCAGGCGTCGGGCTACACCCTCCTTGCTACGGGCACGTCTCGGTAGCTCAGAGGCCGTCTCGTTGGCCCGGCCTCACGGATGGGACCGTCGTGGGCCGGGCTACAATCGACCGGGCCATGCGCACATCGACACCCGCCGCGCTGGATGGAACCGCAGCCATGGAGCGGCGAGGATGAATGCCGTCACCGCAGAGACGATGATCGACCATGCAGGCCGCGCGTTGATCGACGCTGTGCCAGCGCCGGCCAAGGTGATCCTGTTCGGCTCACGCGCCCGCGGCGACGCCGAGGATGGTAGCGACTTCGACTTCCTGGTCATCGAGGAGACGGTCCCGAATCGCCTCGCCGAGGCGGTCAGGCTTCGTGATGCGCTCGGAGACTTCAACGCGCCCGTCGACGTGATCGTCATGGACGCCGCGCTCGCCGAGCGGCGGGCGAAGGTGCGGGGCACGATGGTGCACCGAGCCCTGCGCGAGGGTCGTGTTCTCGCCGAATCCTGAGCAGATCGAGTACGCCGAGCTGCTGCTGCGCCGCGCCAACGGCGACCTCCAAGCCTGCCGCGTGCTCGCCGACAACGCAGACATCGACGACAACATCGTCGGGTTTCACGCCCAGCAGGCAGTCGAGAAGGCCATGAAGGTCGCACTCGTGCTCACCGACGCCGACCTCCCGCTCACCCACGATCTCAAGTTCCTAATACGTCAGGTACGCGAGACGGGCACAGAGCCTCCACAGGACATCTTGGACACCGCGTGGCTCACGCCGTGGGCGGCCGAACTGCGCTACGACGAGCCGATCGCGTTCGATCGCGCCGCCGCGCTGGCAGCGGCCGAGAACGCCAGCGGCTGGGCGGCGTCGCTGATCGCAGACGCGAAGCGCCCGCCAGCCGATCCCGCTCCCGATTCCGGGAGGAAATCTCGGGAGGAAGCTCCAACAGCGCCAGATCCCTAGAGCCACGAAAGCCCGAAAGCCCTGCATTTGCAGGGCTTTTCTTTCATAGCGGGGGCGGGATTCGAACCCGCGACCTTCGGGTTATGAGCCCGACGAGCTACCAGACTGCT
>JBOGXX010000014.1:0-4016 GCA_050696475.1 Solirubrobacteraceae bacterium
CTCCTGCGCCATGCCCCGCGCGCCGGCCCGGTAGGCGGCTACGAACGCCTCGCCGCGGCGCGCGTCGATCACGCTCAGCACGGCCCGGTCGCAGTCCTCGGCGTTTAGACGCTCGGCGGCCATCGCAGGCAGCGCGAGCGCGCGGGTGCTGGAGACTCCGATCAGCTCGGCGCCGAGCGACTGCGCGAGCCCGCGGGCGGTGGCGACGCCCACTCGCAGGCCGGTGAACGTCCCGGGTCCCAGGCCGACAGCGATCCGGTCGATCTCGCTCCAGGCGATCCCGGCGTCGTGCAGCAGCCTCTGTGCCATGCCGAGCAGGCGTGTGGCGTGCCCGGGATGCGCGCCCGCGGGCGGGTCATCGCGCGCCTCGCCGGGGGGTCGCTCGGAGACCAGCAGGGCGACGGCGGTGGCGCGCGTGGAGGTGTCGAAGCCGAGGACGATCACCGCAGCCGCCGCGCTCCTGCCGCTGCGCTCAGCTCGCGGAATGCGACGCGCCGGCGGTCGCCGCCGCGGTGGCTGAGGCTGACCCGCACGCGCGCCTGCGCGAGCTCCGCGTGGGTCTCCTGCGGCCACTCGACGAAGGCGATCCGACCAGCGCCGAGATAGTCCGCGAGCAGGTCGGCGTCCTCGTGCTCGAGGTCCTGCAGCCGGTAGAGATCAAGGTGCGAGACGGTGAGACCGTCCGCGGCGTAGCGGTGTCCGATGCTGAACGTGGGGCTGGTGACTGGGTCGCTGACGCCGAGCGCGCGCGCGGCGCCGCGCACGAGCGTGGTCTTGCCCGAGCCGAGCTCCCCGTGGACGAGCACGACGTCGCCGTCGACCAGCGCTTCGGCCAGCTCGGCGCCCAGCGATTCAGTCTCGGCGGGACCTGCGGTTTCGACGGTTCGTGCTGCCACTGGGGAGACTCTAGAGAGGCCGGCCGTCAATCACGGCGGGGACGCCCGCGCCCAAAAAAAGACCGGCCCGCGGGAGAATGGGTCGCGGGCCGGTCGTTACTCCTGGAGGGATGGAGACATGACTACATCGGCGGCCTTGCCGAACTGCTTGAGGACCTCGCCCCAATTCTTCGACATATACCCGCGAATCCCTTCTTTGCAGGGAAAATGCCAATGGCCATATGTCCAGTGGCGACTAGAACAGACCGAGCTGCTCGCCGTCGTCGCCGGCCGCGGACCCGTCTTCGCGCCCGGCGATCGGCTCCGGCTGCGCTCGACCCGGCTCCTCGGCGAGCTCCGGGGCCGCCTCACTCGGTGGCTGCTCGGGCGCGCCCTGCGCAAGCAGCGCCGGCAGCCGCGTAAAGTCTTCGCGCAGCGTCTCGAGCATCCGTGGCGTGTAGAGCGCGGCGGCGGGATGGTAGATCGGGTACAGGCGCACAGCGCGCCTGCCGAGCACGATCACCTCGGGCTGCCCGTGCAGGCGCGTGATCCCGGTGGGATCGCCCCGCAGGAGCTTGGTGGAGAAGTTTCCCAGCGTGCAGATGACAGTCGGCTCGATCAGCTCCACCTGGCGCAGCAGGTAGTCCTGGCAGTTGGAGATCTCGATCGGCAGCGGATCGCGGTTGCCGGGGGGCCGGCAGTTGTGCACGACGCCACCGGCGGTCATGAAGTTCTGCGTGTCCTGGACGTCGATGCAGAAGAACGTCGCGTCAGCGCGCTCGCCGCCCGTGATGTCCTCGGCCTCGACGTCGTCGTAGTGGACGACCCTCGCTGCGCGATCGAGGCGCGCACCGCGGTCCGAGCCCAGTCCCCGTCCGGTTGCGATGCGGTCTCCGCTGCTGAGCTCTGCCACCGCGACGTATCCCCGTTCGGTTAGCACCGGATGATCGCCGGTCAGATGGATGCCGAGGGGGCCGGTGCCCGCGACGTCGTCTCCCGAACGGTGTCTCAAGCGAAACACGCGGCGGCCACCGAGCGGCGTGGCATGCCATCCGGTGACCTGGCGTCGGACCAGCTCTCCCGCGACGCTCACGGAGATCACATCGCCGTCGTACCTCGAGTGGACCAGCCGGTCGATCCGCTCCCAGGACCCGTCGCCGAGCTGCACGGGCACGTCGTATCTCAAGCACTTCAAGGTGTTCGCGATGAAGACATCCGCTCGCCCTAGCCCGATCTCCGCGAGCAGCGTCTCCAGCAGTTTGCCGGCGCGGCCGACGAACGGCACGCCCTGCTCGTCCTCGCTGGCGCCAGGGGCCTCCCCCACGAACATCAGATCGGCGTCGGCGTTGCCCGCACCGAAGACAACCGTTTTGCGGGTGGCGGCGAGCTCGGGGCAGCGGGTGCATCCCCGTGCCTGCGCGAGAACCCGCTTGAGGGCCTCGCGGCGCTCTGTCGAGGATCGCTCGGGCTCCGCCGCGAACACGGCGGGGATGGTAATTGCTGATGGGCAGCGCGCGCCGCGCTGATCGGCAGCGCGCACCGCGCTGATCGGCAGAGCGCACCCGGTCAGGCGCGGGGCGCGACCTCCGGCGTGGTGGCGCAGGTACGACCCCTCCGTGAGCGATGATCCTGCGATGGCATCGGCCACCGAGCACTCCGTCACAGCCCCGTTCGCGGGGGTGGTGGTGGCGATCCCGCGCGAGCCGCGCGAGCACGTGGGCGCGGACACACCGCTCGTGGTGCTCGAGGCGATGAAGATGGAGCACGAGGTGCTGGCGCTGGTGGACGGCGTGCTGGCGAGCGTGGAGGTCGCCGTGGGCGACGCGGTCGAGGAGGGCCAGCTGCTGGCACGGATCGAGCCGGGTACGGGCGAGGTCGAGCAGCTGGATGGCGTGCAGCAGCGGCGCGTGGACGGCGAGCGCGCGGATCTGCGGGCGGTGCGCGAGCGTCACGAGATCGGAATGGACGCGGCGAGAGTGGATGCGGTGGCGAGCAGGCACGAGCGCGGGCGGCGCACCGCGCGGGAGAACCTCGAAGACCTGCTCGATCCGGGCACGCTGGTGGAGTACGGGCCGCTGGTGTTCGCCGCGCAGGAGCGCAGGCGCCCCCGCGAGGAGCTGATCGCGCGCACCCCGGCCGACGGGCTGGTGGGAGGCATCGGCCAGGTGCACGGCCGGACGTGCGTGGCGATGTCCTACGACTACACCGTGCTGGCGGGCACCCAGGGCATGCGCAACCACGCGAAGAAGGACCGGCTGTTCGAGCTGGCGCAGCGCCGGCGATTGCCTGTGGTGCTGTTCGCGGAGGGCGGCGGCGGGCGCCCCGGGGACGTGGACATGCCGATCGTGGCCGGCCTGGACTGCCGGGCATTTCAGCTGTTCGCGCGGTTGAGCGGCCTGGTGCCGCTGGTTGGCATCGCCTCGGGCTACTGCTTCGCGGGCAACGCGGCGCTGCTGGGCTGCTGCGACGTGGTGATCGCCTCCGAGGACACGAGTATCGGAATGGGCGGCCCGGCCATGATCGAGGGCGGCGGCCTGGGCAGCTTCGAGCCCGGCGAGGTCGGGCCGATCGACGTCCAGTACGCAAACGGAGTCGTCGATCTCCGGGTCGCGGACGACGCCGAGGCCGTGCGGATTGCGCGCCGCTACTTGAGCTACTTCCACGGACCCGCGGACCCCGTGGAACCCACCAACCCGGATGCGCTCCGCGACCTGATCCCGGCCAACCACCGCCGGATCTACGACACCCGCGAGGTGATCGCCGCGCTGCTCGACGACGTGCTCGAGCTGCGAGCGGGCTGGGGGGCCGGGATGGTCACCGCGCTGGCCCGCCACCGCGGCCGCCCGCTGGGCGTGATCGCCAACGACCCGAGCCACCTGGGCGGGGCGATCGACGCCGAGGGAGCCGACAAGGCGGCCCGCTTCATGCAGCTCTGCGACGCCTTCGCCCTGCCGATCCTGCTCCTGTGCGACACGCCGGGCTTCATGGTCGGTCCCGAGTCAGAGAGGACGGCCACGGTCCGCCACTTCGCCCGCATGTTCGTCACCGGGGCCAACGTCGAGGTCCCGATCGGGACGATCGTGCTCCGCAAGGGCTACGGACTGGGCGCGCAGGCGATGGCCGGCGGCGGCTTCAAGGCCG
>JBOGXX010000015.1:0-2246 GCA_050696475.1 Solirubrobacteraceae bacterium
TCTACCGCGAGGAGGAGCGCGAGATGATCCCGCTGTGTCTCGATCAGGGCGTGGGGGTGATCCCCTGGAGCCCGCTCGCGCGCGGCGTGCTCGCGGGGAGCCGCACGCGCTCCGGTGAGCGGCGCACGACGCGTTCGGACTCCGATCCCTTCACCGACTACCTCTACGCGCAGCCAACCGACTTCGACGTCGTCGAGCGCGTCGCAGAGGTGGCGGGCGAGCGGGGCGTGCCGCCCGCGCAGGTGGCGCTCGCGTGGCTGCTGCACAAGCCCGGCGTGAGCGCCCCGATCGTCGGCGCCACCAAGCTCGGTCACCTCGAGGATGCCCTGAGAGCCGAGCAGCTGTCGCTCAGCGAGGAGGAGATCGCGCGCCTGGAGGAGCCCTACGCACCGCACCCTGTTCTCGGACACGGCTAGGAAGGGAGTCACTCGAAATGTCACACGCCGGTGAGATGCTGCGCGTGGCCGCCACGCGCATGCAGGAGCTCGCCGCGCCCGATCTCAGCTCGAGACCGCGGCGCAAAGTGGCGGTGCTGTCGTGCATGGACACGCGCATCGACCTGTATTCGATGTTGGGGATCGGACGCGGCGATGCGCACATCATCCGCAACGCGGGCGGCCTCGTCACCGACGACGCGATCCGCTCGATCAGCGCCTCGCAGCGGCTTCTGGGGACGCAGGAGATCGTCGTCGTGATGCACGAGGGCTGCGGCCTGCGCGGCGCCTCCGAGGACGAGTTCGCCCAGGCGTTGGCCGCCGACGGGGTCCTGCCGAGCTGGCGGCTGGGTGCCTTTGAGAACGTCGAGGACACGCTGCGCCACAGCCTCGCGCGGCTGCGCTCCAGCGGCGAGCTCCCCGCTCGCGAGCACATCAGCGGCTTCGTGTTCGACCCCGAGACGGGCGCGTTGCGCGAGGTGCCCGCGCGAGAGGCCGACGGGGCTCGCGACGAGGCAGATCAGTAGGCTGGCCTCGCCATGCGCGCGGTCACCTTCCAGGCCCCTGGCGTCGTCAGCGTCGAGGAGCGCCCTGAGCCCGAGCTGATCGACTCCGATGACGCGATCGTGCGCATCGACGCCACCGGCGTGTGCGGCTCCGACCTGCACATCTTCCACGGGCGCGTGCAGATCGAACCCGGCTTCACGATCGGGCACGAGTATGTCGGCACCGTCGTGGCCACCGGCGACGCCGTTACACGCGTGGCGGTCGGCGACCGCGTGCTCGGTTGCTTCCAGACGGCCTGCGGCGAATGCTTCTTCTGCCTGCAGGGCCTGTATCACCGCTGCGAGCACTCGCGCACGTTCGGTCACGGCGCGGCGCTCGGCTCTCTGCAGGGAACACAGGCGGACATGGCGCTCGTGCCGCACGCCAACCTCGTACTGCGCCGCGTGCCCGACGGCCTCAGCGACGACGTGGCGCTGTTCGCGGGCGACGTCATGGGCACCGGCTTTCACGCCGTCGCCGACAGCGGCATGCGCCCCGGCGACATCGTCGCCGTGCTTGGGTTGGGGCCGGTGGGACTTTGCGCGGTGCAGGCCGCCAGGGCCTGCGGCGCGGCGCATGTGTTCGCGATCGACACCGTGCCCGAGCGCCTGAGTGTGGCCGGGTCCTTCGGCGCCGAGCCGCTGCACCTGGTCGAGCAGGACGTGCGGGCGGCCGTGCGCGGCGCCACCGAAGGGCGCGGCGTTGACGTGTCGATCGACGCCGTCGGTGACCCCAAGGTGCTGGAGAGCGCCATCCGCCTGACGCGTAACTGTGGCGCGATCCAGTGCATCGGCGTGTACGCCGAGCGCGCCGAGGTGCACATGGGGCTGCTGTGGCTGAAGGCGCTGACGCTGCGCGGCGGTCACGCCAACGTGATCGGCCACCTCGACCGCGTGCTCGCGATGCTCTCCGCCGGCGTGCTCGACCCCACCGCGCTCGTCACCCGCCACATGAAGCTCGAGGACGCGCCGGAGGCCTACGCGGTGTATGACCGGCGCGAGGCGCTGAAGATCGTGCTCACGCCGTGAGCGATCGTGGACGCGCCAGTTGGCGCCACGAGGGTGGCTTTCGACGACTGGATCTCGTAGGGGAGCGCCGCGGCGCGAGCCCAGCCTAGCAGCCTGAGCCTGCTTACAATAAGGTGCTCCTCGCAAGATCCAGTACGCCAGACATTCAAATCGCGCGCCCGTAGCTCAGTGGTCAACGGTTCTCTTCGGGGAGCCAAAGAGCAGCGGTCTTTCAAGCCGCAGGCCGCGGGTTCGATTC
>JBOGXX010000016.1:0-3821 GCA_050696475.1 Solirubrobacteraceae bacterium
CGGCAAGCGCGTGGCCCTGCTGGGCCTGGCGTTCAAGCCGAACACGGACGACATGCGTGAGGCATCCTCGCTGGTGCTCTCCGCGCGCCTGCAGGCCGACGGCGCGACGGTCGTGGCATTCGACCCGGTTGCCGAGGAGCAGGCCCGCACGCTGGTCTCGGGCGTCAGCTTCGCCGACTCGCCGCTCAGCGCCGTGGAGGGAGCCGACGCGGTCGTGCTGGTGACCGAGTGGCGTGAGTGCCTCGAGCTCGACTGGAAGCTCGCGGCGGAGGCGATGAGCGGCGAGCTGGTCGTCGATGGGCGCAATGCACTCGACGCTTCGGCGGTGCGCGGCGCCGGTCTCGTATACGAGGGCATCGGACGGCGGTGAGGGCATTCAGGCGGTGATTCTCGCGGGCGGTCAAGGCACGCGCCTGCGCCCGCTCACCTCGAACGTGCCCAAGCCGGTCGTGCGACTCGTCGACAGGGCGTTCATCGCGTTCATGCTCGAGTGGCTGCGCGGTCACGGGATCGACGACGTGATCGTCTCTTGCGGTTTTCTCGCCGACGGCGTGCGCGCGGTGCTCGGCGACGGCTCGCAGCTGGGCATCCGCCTGCGCTTCGTGGAGGAGCCGGAGCCCCGCGGCACCGCGGGCGCGCTCAAGCTGGCCCAGCCGATGCTCGCCGAGCGCTTCTTGATGCTCAACGGGGACGTCCTCACGGACATCGACCTGACCGCTCAGATCGCCCAGCACGAGGCCACCGGCGCGCGCGGCACGCTCGCGCTCGTCCCCGTCGAGGACCCGACCGCCTACGGCCTGGTGATCCTCGAGGAGGACCGCTCGGTGCGGGCGTTCGTCGAGAAGCCGAGCTCGGACAGTCTCGAGAGCAATCTGATCAGCGCGGGCGCGTACGTGCTCGAGCGCGAGGTTCTCGAGCTGATCCCTGCCGAGCGCAAGGCTTCGATCGAGCGCGAGGTGTGGCCGCGCCTGGTGGGTAGCGGTCTGTACGGCTACGTGGCGGAGGGCTACTGGCTTGACATCGGCACTCCTGAGCGCTACCTGCAGGGAACGTTCGACATCCTCGAGGGCAATGTCACCACGACCGTGCTCGAGCGCCTCGGCGGCGACTGGCTCGCGGTCCAGGACGCCGCGCAGGTGCACGGGCGCGTGATCCCTCCCGCCGTGCTCGAGCGTGGCGTGAGCGTCGGAGCGGGGGCGCACGTGGGCAGCCTGGCCGTGCTCGCCGAGGACGTCTCTGTGGGCGCTGGGTCGAGCGTGGAGCGCTCGGTAGTGCTCGAGGGCACCCACATTGGCGAGAGGTGTGAGCTTCGCGACTGCATCGTCGGCGCCGGTTGTAGGGTGGGTGCGGGCACCCGGATCAGCGGCGGAGCGGTTCTCGGCGACGGCGTCAAGGTGGGGGCGCACAACGTGATCACCCGTGGGGCGCGTATCTTCCCTGGTGTCGAGTTGCCCGACGGTGCGATCCAGTTCTAGCTCCCGGCTCGCGGCGTGCACAGAAAGCGCAGGCGTCTGTCGTTTATGTCCAGATTTCCCACATTCCCCCAGGAGGCGAACAGCAGATGAGCGACGGCGGCGCGACCGCGACACCGACGGCGCAGGAGCTCACGCGGGCGGTCATCGCGCAGGTGGATCCGTCCGACCAGCTGGGCGACGTGCTGGCGCTGCCAGAGCACCTGCGCGACGCGCTGTGGCGCGTGGAGTCGGCGATCATGCAGGACTGGGACACGACGGCCGGGCTGGTCGTCGCCGGAATGGGCGGCTCGGCGATCGGCGGAGCGCTGGCGCGCGCCGCGCTCGGGGACCACGTTTCGCGCCCGATCTTCGTCACGCGCGCCTATGGCCTGCCGACGTGGACCACGCCCGACACGATGGTGCTGTGCGCGAGCTACTCCGGGGAGACCGAGGAGACGCTCGCCTGCTATGAGTCTGCCGGAGCGCTCGGTGCCAAGCGCACGGTCGTGACCACCGGCGGGCGCCTGGCGGAGATGGCTCGCGCGGACGGCGTGCCGGTGATACCGATTCCGGGCGGCTTTCAGCCGCGGGCCGCCGTCGCGTACATGATCGTCGCCGCGCTCGAGGTCGCTGCGCTCTGCGGAGCCGGGTCCCGCCTGACCTCCGAGATCGACGTCGCCGCCTCGCACACCGAGCAGCTGGTGGCTGAGTGGGGTCCGGACGCGCCGGAGGACTCGCTCGCCAAGGAGCTCGCGCGCGGCCTGCACGGCACGATCCCCGTGATCGCCGGCGCCGGGCTGACCACGCCGATCGCCTACCGCTGGAAGACGCAGCTCAACGAGAACGCAAAGCAGCCGTGCTTCTTCAGCGAGCTTCCCGAGCTCGACCACAACGAGCTGGTCGGGTGGGAGGGCGCGCCCGAGCTCGGCCGCTTCTCGGCAGTGTTCCTCGACGACTCCGACGCCCACCCGCGTGTCAAGGAGCGCCTGGAGCTGACCGAGCGGCTGATCGCCGGCAACGCGGCCGTCAGCTTCCGCCTGGAGACGCGCGGAGAGACGGCGATCGAGCGCGTGATCTCGTTGGTGCTGCTCGGCGACCTCGTCTCGATCTACCTGGCGACGTTGCGAGGGATCGACCCCGGGCCGGTGAAGGTCCTGGAGGAGCTGAAGTCGGCGCTCGCCGAGCGCTGACGATCTCTGATCGCCCGCGATTCGTGTGATACCGTCGGAGGCGGCCGAGGAGCGCTGCGACGGGCTGGCGCCCGCCACGCTCGGCCTGTCTCTGCAGCAAGGGCGCTCACATGACCGGATTGGAGAGCTCGTCATGTCAGCAATCAGCCCCAGCGTCGTACTCGGCGCCGACTTCAAGGTCGCCGACCTCACGCTTGCGGACTTCGGCCGCAAGGAGATCGTCCTTGCCGAGCACGAGATGCCCGGCCTGATGGCGATTCGCGCCGAGTACGCCGACGCACAGCCCTTGGCGGGAGCGCGGATCACAGGCTCGCTGCACATGACAATCCAGACGGCTGTGCTGATCGAGACGCTCACGGCGCTCGGCGCGGAGGTTCGCTGGTGCAGCTGCAACATCTTCTCCACCCAGGACCACGCCGCCGCCGCGGTGGCCGTCGGCCCTGAGGGCACCCCCGAGGACCCACGCGGAGTGCCGGTTTACGCATGGAAGGGAGAGACGCTCGAGGAGTACTGGTGGTGCACCGAGCAGGTGCTGCGTTGGCCCGATCGGGACCGAGCCCGCCCGCACGACGGAGCTGGCCCGAACATGATCCTCGACGACGGCGGCGACGCGACGCTGCTCGTGCACAAGGGCACCGAGTACGAGCAGGCGGGCGCCGTGCCTGCGCCGAGCGACGGCGACTCCGAGGAGTTCCAGGTGATCCTGTCGGTGCTCGCGCGCTCGCTCGACGAGGACCCGCAGCGCTGGACCCAGATCGGCGAGGGCATAAAAGGCGTGACCGAGGAGACGACCACCGGCGTGCATCGGCTGTATGAGATGGTCGAGGCGGGCGAGCTGCTGTTCCCGGCGATCAACGTCAACGACTCTGTCACGAAGTCCAAGTTCGACAACCTCTACGGCTGCCGCCACTCGCTGATCGACGGCATCAACCGCGCCACCGACGTGATGATCGGCGGCAAGGTCGCGGTCGTGTGTGGCTTCGGCGATGTCGGCAAGGGCTGTGCGGAATCGCTGCGCGGTCAGGGTGCGCGCGTCGTGATCACGGAGATCGACCCGATCTGCGCGCTGCAGGCGGCGATGCAGGGCTATGAGGTCAAGACGCTCGACGACGTCGTCGAGACGGCTGACATCTTCGTCACGACGACCGGCAACAAGGACATCATCAAGGCGCAGGAC
>JBOGXX010000017.1:0-10263 GCA_050696475.1 Solirubrobacteraceae bacterium
GCTGTGACCTTCACCGTGGACGCGAACCCGCCGGCGGTCACCCTCGTCTCACCGTCCAACGGCAGTGCGACGGCCGGCTCCTCGCAGACGCTGAGCGGATCGGCGGGCGTGGAAGAAGGCGATTTGCCGAACGTGACGGTGCAACTGTATGCGGGCTCCACCGTCAGCGGCGAGGCGCTCGAGTCGATCACGGTCGACGCATCCGGGGGCGCCTGGTCGGCGGTCTTCGGCGGCCTGAGCCCGGGGACCTACACGGCCGAGGCCGAACAGGATGACGACGTCGGAAACGTCGGTCACAGCGAACCGGCGACCTTCACGGTGCTGGCTGCGCCGGCTCTCGCCGTCACTATGCCTTCCCCTCCTGTGGCGTCCTTCTCCTGGTTTCCTGTGGCACCTCACACCGGGGAAGCGGTCTCGCTGGTCTCGACCTCCACGGACGCGAGCAGCGCGATCACGAGCTTCGGATGGGCGCTTGCCGGCGACGGTGTGTTCGGCCCTGGCGGCTCGACGCTCAGCACCTCCTTCTCGACTGCCGGTCCCCACGTGGTTCAGCTGCAGGTGCTCGACGCGAACGGCCAGTCCAGCACGGTCTCCGAGACGATTCCCGTCGGCGCACGCGTGATCCCGCTGATGCAGCCGTTTCCGGTCGTGCGGATTGCCGGGACCTTCAGCGTGGCGGGCGCCAGGATCGGAGTGCTGACGGCGCTCGCGCCGGTCGGCGCGACGGTACGCGTCACCTGCCGCGGCGGCGGCTGTCCCGCCAAGCCGGTGCGTGTGGTCGCGACGGCCCGAGCCAGGAGCAGCGCATCGACCGCCCTCGTGACCTTCCATCGCTTCGAGCGCTCGCTGCGCCCGGGAGCGGTGCTCGACGTGTGGATCTCCAACGCCGACCGGATCGGCAAGTTCACGCGCTTTGTGATTCGTCGTGCGAAGCCGCCCGCCCGTACGGACCGCTGTCTCAACCCGGCGGGCAACACACCGTTAGCTTGCCCAGCGTCGTGAGCACGGTTCGCGTGACACGACCGCCGGCTGAGGCGCCCGCGAGACAGGCGGCTCTCCAGCTGTCGATCGTGCTCGGGTCCGTGCTCCTGGGCGTGGCGATCTTTGTCTGCTGCTTTGCGATCGGTCGAGCCGAGCGCCCCAGACTCGCGGCGAGCGAACAACTGCCGCCGGGCGTGCCGGCGGTTTACGCCGGAACCTCGATCCCGACAGCGCTCGGCAGCGCGCCCTCGATCGACATCCGCGACATCATCGTCGTCAAGGCGCCTCTGCCTGTAACCAACCCCACAACGCGGGCGCAGACGCCTCTCACGAGCACCGTCACGGCGGATCGGTCGAACGCGCTGACACCGGTGATCTCGAGCGCCAGGCCGGCGACCCAGACCCCTACTCCGATCACGCCGAAGACGCCAGCCACGCCCCTCGCCAGCACGCCCGTGAGCACCGGCGAGCAGTCCACTGGGACGAAACCGAGCCCACCCTCTGCGAAACGCGCGCCTGCGCCGAGCTCCGAAGCCGGCAGCACCTCTTTCGACAGCTCCGACTGACGTTGTGGAAACGCGCCGTCGCAGGTTGCCCCGAGTCGTGATTCCGGTGCTGCTGGTCGTAGCGATCGGCGGCTACCTGCTGGGCATCCATCGAGGCTCGACGCGCTCGAGCGCCGACGGCTCGGATACGCTGCGCGTCGCCTCTGCGACCAACCTCCTGCTGGAATATCCAGCGGGCTGGCAGCCGTCTGGCCAGGTGCCGCACCTCGCTGGGCTGGCGCTCACCGGCTCGTATGTGCTGGCCCCCCACGGCAGGCCCGCGACGGCAGGTCTGCTCAGCGGGGGGCTCCCCGGCGGCGAAGCGAGTCCGCTGCCCAGCGCCTTCCTCGCGCTCGTGCACGGCGCGCCCCACGTCGAAGTGGTGAGCCTGGCGCACCTGCAGGCATACAGGTTCAGCCAGCTGAGCGGCTACGAACGGATCCTCGACGTTTACGTGGTCCCGACCGCCGGCGGAACACCGACCGCGCTTGTCTGCTACGCGACAAGCGCCGGCGCCGGCTACCTGCAGCAATGCGAGCAGATCGTGGCGACGGCCACGTTGGTCGGCGAGACCTCGTTCAACCTGAGCCCGGACGCCGGATACGCCAGCCAACTCAAGACGCTGATCGAGACGCTGGCCGGCGGGCGCACGACCCTGCGTCGCGAGATCCGGGCGAGCAGCGCTCCTGCACGGTTGAGCTCGCTGGCGAGCAGGCTCGCCGGCGAGTTCGCCAGCGCCGCAACCAGGCTGGCATCCCTGGAAGCGCCGCAGGCGGCCAGTGCTGCGCAAGCTGCGCTGACGACCGCGCTGATGGGCGCGCACGCGGCGTACCTGGCGCTCTCGGCGGCCGCCGCAGAAGAAAGCCCCGCTGCCTACAGCGAAGCTGACGAACATGTGAACGGCGCCGAGGCGAGCGTCGACACGGCGCTGCGGAACTTTGCGCTGCTCGGCTACAACCACACCTGACAGGGGCGCGCACGCCGGCGGTGGGCTCGGCTAACGGGGGTCGGCGCGGTCGAGATTCCAGTGCCGTGAGGTCGAGCACAGCCACAGCGAGGGCTCGTCATCTCCAGGCGGGCGTGGGGTGAGACGAAAGCGCGTGATCGTGCGCTGGCCTCCTTCGTGATCGCCGTAGAGCACGTCGATGCTGAGCGCGTGGCGGGCATGGATGGCGTCGGCTAGCGGCGCGTACAACGGATCGCCGGGGTCGCGGATCGCGGCCTGCCAGAAGCTGACATCTCCGGCCGGAACGTACAGGTCGCGCTGCAGCCGGCGGAGCCCGGGGTCGTCCGGGGGCACCGGAGGCGGCGTCTGGCCGCGCTCGAGCCGTGTCCACAGGTGCCAGCCGTGCAGCACCGCGATCCCCGAGGCGACGTTGCGCAGCGCGATCGCCAGATAGAGGCTGCCGTGGACCTCCTCAACGGCTGCGAGACCGTCGCGCAGCACCAGCCAGTGGTCGTCGATGAATCCGACCCGCTGCTGGGGGTCCTGCGGGCGGGCGTTGAACAGGACCGGGCGCAGGCCGACCTGCAGGGTCTGCTCGGAGATGCGCGCGGCGCGGTTGGCCGAGCGCGTCGCGGAAAACGTGGCGAGGGCGAGCACGAGCGTGCCACCGGCTGTGGCCAGCGATGCGATCGTGCTCGTGTCGGCCATGACCGCGCAGGCTACCGCGGCGCTGCTCAGAGTCGGCAGAGGTCTTCTGCGCGAAGCCGGCGGCCCGCTCGTTCCAGCGCCGGCGCCCCGAGGATCTGGCGCAGGCGCGCGACTCACGGCGACAGCGCCGTCGCCGCTAAGGCCCGGCCCGCACCGGCGAGCTCGAGTCGGTCGTGCGCTTCGTGCACCGTCGCGAGCGCCAGTTGGGCCCGCTCGGCCCGCGTCAACGCACAGCCACCGACGACCGCGTGGACGGGTACGCCTGCGCCGCGGGCGCGCCCGGCGATCTGGCTGACGAGCTTGCCTTCGAGCGTCTGGGCGTCGAGGCGCCCCTCGCCGGTGATTACCGCCCCGGCGCGTGCGATCCGCTCGTCGAAGCCGAGCGCGTCGAGCACCCACTCTGCGCCGGGAACGAGCGTGGCGCCGTAGCGGGCCCACAGTCCGCCGGCGAGGCCTCCCGCCGCGCCGGTCATGGGCAGCCCTCGCGGGTCGCGTGGGAGCGCCGGTGCCTGTCCGTGCAGCCGTGCCGTCAGGCGTCGGACGGTGGCCGCGTCGGCTCCCTTCTGTGGAGCGAAGACCTCGGCGGCGCGCTCAAAGGTCGTGGTCACGTCCGCGAGCACGGTCAGCTGGGCGCCGCGCAGGCCGCCGCTCGCCTGGATTGCGTGAATCGCACCCCTGCCGCCGTCGGTGCTGGCGGAGCCGCCGGCGGCGATGATGACACGAGTGGCGCCCGCCCTCACGGCGGCCGCGATCAGCTCGCCGGTGCCGATCGTCGAGGCGAGCTCAGCATCGCGCTCGGAAGGCGTGAGCAGGCCAAGTCCGCTGGCGCCGGCGACCGCCACGATCGCGCTCGTGCCGTCTTGGAGCCAGCCGAGCGGCGCGCTGATCGGCCTGCCGAGCGGGTCGTGTGCTTCCGCGCTCGTGCAGCGCCCGCCAAGTCTCTCGACGAGCACCTCGAGCGTGCCCTCACCACCGTCTGCCGACGGACAGAGATCGACCGCTGCCGAGGAGTCCACTTCGCGAAGCCCGGCGGCAATCGCGAGGGTGACCTCCTTGGCCGAGTAGGTGCCCTTGAAGGCATCGGGCGCGATCAGCCACTGCGTGTCGCTTCCCACGAGCAGATGAGTAGCAGCTCGGGTTCTCAGGCCGGCGGGTGTCGCGGCCGCAGAAGCCGCCGCCTTCGGTGCGCTCGGACATGGCGATTCGCCCATACCGTCTAGTAGCATTCCTGGCCAGGACACCGTTTAGCATGCCCAGGAGGCAGCCAGTGAACAGCACCAGCAACAGCGACCCTGCGCCTTTGGGCGCGATCGAGACGGGACCGCTCGTGATCGGCATGCTCGGAATCGCGGTGCCGGTGGCGCTCGTCGCGGTGGCGTGTGTCACGGGAAGCGTGATCGTGTTGATACTGTCGGTGCTGTCGGTGCTCGCGGTGGGCGCGGGCACTCTCGTCTTCATCATGCGTCTGGCTAGGGAGCCCGTTGAGGACGACAGCGAGGCTCACGGCGAACCGAGCTAGGGCCGCAGGCCGTCTCGCGGCGGGCAGTGGCGGGAGCGCTGAATCGGTGTGAGCGCGACGTCGACTTCGTGAGCGAGACCCAACTCCTGATCGACGTTGTGCTATTCCCGTCCGTCGATCACTGGGTCGGCGAGCGCCCGTTGTTGGCGAGCCGCTGCAGTTCCAGCTCATAGCCATCGCTCTCTGTCTGCTCGAACCCGAGCTCCTCACCCGGTTCAGGCGCCTGCGGCTGGTGGGAGCCGAGCGCCCGCTCGCTGAGGATCCGCTCGTGCCGCTGCACGTCCATGGGCTCCAGACGCGCGGCGGCTTCGCTTGCGCCGTTGTACGCGGCCGGCACGTACTCGTCGACCTGCGACGGTGGGAAGGTCGACTCGGGGGAGTCCGGCGGCTCGGCCGGCGCAGCGCGCGCGCGCGTGAGTAGCGATCCCGTCTCCAGCACCCGCGAGGTACCCTCCAGCAACTCCTGGATCGCCTCCTCGATAGATGCCGCCAGCACATTCACGTCGGCAAGCGCCTCGCGGTCGGCATAAAGGCCGAAACACGCTCGGCCGTTGACCGTGATCATACCCACCGACAGGGCGTGCTGATCGGCCAGCGGCACCATCGGGTAGACGGCCCCGAGCTCGCAGCCGAGCAGATACATGGGCGCGGCGGGGCCGGGGATGTTGGAGACGGTGAGGTTGAACGCACGTGGGCTCGCGAAGATCCGTGACAGTGCCTGCTGAACCACCCCCGGCGTCCAGCCCGCGGCCTTCAACACGATGTCAGATCCCTCGGAATCGCCATCGCGCTTGCAGCGGTTCATGCTCGCGTGAACCTCATACAGGCGGCCGACCGGATCGGGCTCGTCACACGGCAGATCAGCGAAGACGAAGGAAAGACGGTTGCCCAGGATGTCGTCCTCGCAGCGTACGCTGACCGGGACCATCACCTTCAGCGCCGCGGGCTCGTCCCCTCGACCCAGAAGGTAGGAGCGCAGCCCGCCGGCGACCGCTGCCAGCACCACGTCGTTGAGCGTCGTCCCATACGCGCGCTTGATCGTCTGTAGGTCCTCGAGGGCGCACTGGGTCCAGGCCAGATGGCGCAGCGGCGAGAGCTCAACGTTGAGCGGGCTCGCAGGCGCGGAGCGCAGCAGTTTGTCCAGCGCTCGGGTGGCCCGCAAAGCTCCTGAGACGGTCTGCTTGACCGACGGTTGGGGGGCGCCCACCAGACGACGCGGCCACTGCAGTGCGTCGAGCGGCTGGCTGAGGAGATCGCGAACACCGCGTGCCAGCAGCTCGTCGCTGCCGGGCGCCGGTTCGGCACGCCACTCCTCGGGCTCGAACGTCGCCGGCTCTTGGGTGAGATCCAGCAGCAGCGAGATGAGCTCCACGGACGCGATTCCGTCGACCATGCAGTGGTGGGCCTTGCCCACGACCGCGAACTGGCGCTCCGTTGCGTTCTCGCAGATCCACATCTCCCACAGCGGTCGGTCGCGCCTGAGTGGAATCGACATCACCTGGTCGACCAGGTCGGCGAGCGGGCCAGGCGCCCAGTAGACGTGGCGATCGGTCAAAAAGCCCGGGTCGTCAATCCATTCGGGCGAGTTGACGCCAAGCGGCACCGACGCGAGCTTTTGACGGTAGCGCGGCGCGCGCGCGATTCGTCGATCGATGTGGTCGCGGATCTGCTGGAAGGTCGGCAGACGTCCATCTGCGCCAGCCGCGAAGCTGGCCACGAAGCCGACGTGCATGTGCGCCGTGGGGGTCTCCACGCTGAGGAACGACGCGTCCAGGGCTGAGAGTCGATCGGCGCTCACTCGACTGGCACCAGGCTGCTGGTCGAGTGAGAGCGCTGAGCCACGCGCGTGAACGGTGGCGGTCGCATGTAGCCGTTGGCTCGTGCGCGCGAGATCTGTCTGCGCCCCCATTGCGCGGCGACCGCGAACCGCAGCAGGCGATTGAAATAGCTCGGCAGGGGCGTGGTCTGGACATCGGTGTTGCGCAGAGCGACCCTGCAGCGGCGGTCATCGAAGCTCGCGCGCATCGCCAGGTAGGGGAAGTAGACCTCGCTGCGTGCCAGCTCTCGCCGGAAGCGCTCGTCTCCGGCGACGCGAAGGAGCAGCGGGTGCATCGTGCGGTGATACAGCGAGGGATCGATGATCCGTGGCTGTGAACGCTTGAAGAACGCTGCAGCGAGCTCCACCACATCCCCAACTCTGCTCGCGTGGGCGCCCGCGGAGAGGTGAAACGTCGAGCCCTCCGTCTCCCGTGTTTGGCTCAGCGCGAAGATCGCGTCGGCCACGTAGTCGACCGGCACGACATCCGCCGGGGAGTCACGGCGCGCGGGCAGCACCGGGTAGTTTCCACGTGAGAACGCACGCAGCGGCCAATACAGGACGTTGAACGTCGGCGTCCATCCGCTGACGCGCTCGCCCACTACGATGCTCGGCCTGAAGATCGTGATCGGTAGGTGCGAGCGGGTGCGTGCGACGTGGCTCTCCGCCTCGAACTTGGAGCGCTCGTAGGTGTTTTGGAACCCCTGTTTGACGTCGAGGTCGTCCTCGCTGAAGCAGCCTGAGGCGTCGCCCGCGACGTATGCGGTCGAGATGTGAGACAGGCGCCGAAGGCCACCTCTGGTGTGGCAGCGTTCGGCGAAGTCGAGCACGCGGCGGGTACCGTCCACATTGATCGCACGCGCGCTCTGCAGGTCCAACTCGAAGGAGGTCGAGGCCGCCGAGTGCACGATCTCGCTGACCTGCTCGGTGAGCTGGTCCGTTCCGCCGCCGATGCCCATGCCCGAGTGGGTGAGGTCGCCGCGCACCGCGATTACGCGGCCGGCGTAGCGATGATCAGGGCCGAACAGGCCGAGCAGCGTGCGCTCCATCCGCAGCTCGGCGTCGCGGTCGCTCAGACCCCGTACGAGCGCGTAGATGCGGCGCTCGGTGCGCTCCAGGTAGCGCACGAGCAACTCCATGCCGATGAATCCGGTGGCTCCCGTGAGAAACACGGCGTCGGTTGTCGTTTCCACGATGCTTCCCCAAATGTGCCCCGGCCGTGGGGGTTTGACCTGCCCTTGCCTGCCAGCATGTCCGTTGCCCCAGCCAACCGCATAGCGCGTTCTCGGAATTTGGGCAATATTTCCACGTCGATCGGATGTCCCGGAGGCCGGGCCGCCGGACGTCCTCGGGCGCGACTTGCGGGCGACGCGGGGTGATCGCTGTAGGCCAGGCGCCTCTGGGGCGCCGGGCTCCCGGCGCTGACGTTCGCCGGTTCAGGGTCGGCGAGCTGCCCTCTACTGTCGAATACGGGCTCGCGGCCCGGATGCAGGGGAGGGGAATGGCAGAAATTGGCAGACGAGCCTCAAACCGACCGACCTGACGCCTCACGCCCCGAAGCCCTCAACCCCCGAATCCCGCTCCAGCAAAGGCATTCCAACCACGCGCCCGGCAAGATTCGAACTTGCGACCTCTCGCTCCGGAGGCGTCGGGTGGGGAGGCGGCTGAGGGGCGAAAACCGCATTGGAATGCGGGATCGCGGGATGAGTCTGGCTGGCGCGCCGCTCGGCGGATGGCCGCGATTTACGGGCGTTGCGGGGCGATAGTGGCAGAGCTGCCATTTCCCGGACCTCGGTCGGCTGCGTCGTCGGGCCTGGGCGGGCCGCTTGGTTGGCGCCATCGGGACGCACCCGTAGGATCGACGGATGCTCACGATCGCAGAGGCGGCAGAGAGAGTCGGCCGAAGTCCTGGCACGGTTCGTTGCTGGATTCGCGAGGGTCGTCTGCCGGCGGACACGGCACGGGACGTGCGCCTGATCGACGCTGCCGATCTAGACGTGGTGCGCGATGCGATCTATCCGATGTTGCCGTTGCCGCCGGAGTGGCAGCGGCTTGAGGACGGCACGCCCGCGCCGAATTGGGTCGCCCGCGTGGCGCTCTCGCGGCTCGGACGTTGAAGCCCCGGAGCGCATCCGGGCGATTGGCCATCCTGGTTGATCGTGGAAGACCAGCCGACCACCGCTGAGACGACCGACCCGGACGGGAGGCGGGTGGTCTTGGCTGATGTGGTCTGGCGCGAGAAGATCGTCCGCGACCATCCGGAGATCGACACGCATATGTCCGATGTCCTGCAGGCGGTGACCAAGCCAGATCATGTTGCTGCGGACCCGATCTTCGCCGCGCGCGCCCGCTACTACGCGCGGGGCGTCGGTCCAAGTCGATGGCTGCTGGTCGTCGTAAGCTATGAGCAGGTGCCGGCGCGGATCGTCTCCGCGTTCGCCAACCGGAAGGACCCAAGAACATGGAGCGCGTGAACATCACGATCGGGCCGCTGAGCTTCGATCACGCCGACTACGACGCTAATAACGACGTGCTGTATCTGCATGTCGGCGAGCCGCAGGCGGGCGAGGGGGAGGAGACGCCCGAGGGTCACGTCATCCGCTACGCGCCTGGGTCTAGCCGTGTGGTCGGATTGACGGTGCTCGGCGCGCGAAAGGTCTTGGAGCGCGACGGGCGCCTTGCGGTCACCGTTCCTGAGACCGTGGAGACCACCGCGGAGCAGCTCGCCCCTGCGCTCGCAGCTGTTTAGCGGGCTGCGGGCTGTGCAGCCCGGTGGGGCATCTGCGATACGCACACCGCCCCCGCCACGATCTAGATGAGCCCAGACGACGACATCAAGCATTTCCTCGTGACTCGCGACATGGCGCGCCACAAGGCGACCGTCGTGGAGTTCGGGACGGACTATGAGGCTGCACAGGACGCCTACCAGGAGGCCGAGCGGAAGGCGCGAGGCCGTCAAGTCCTCGACGTGGTGCTGCTCAGTGCCGACTCGCTGGAGACGATCAAGCTCACGCACTCCAGCTACTTCGAGCCGAAGTCGCTCGACGAGCTGTTGCCCGCGTAGGACCGGGTCGAGCCGAACGGTGCGTGCGCGACGGTCGACGGGAGCCCGTGCGTTGGTCGCTATGGGCTGTGGGATATAGCTCCCTAAGGCCGCGGATTCAGAGCCCGTCTCGGCTTCGTCGTAGGCCCGACAGAGGCTGGATGGCACTTGACGGAGGGTGCGACGCGCTCAGGACCGAGTCTCATCGACGGGCATCACGAATCTATCGTCAGTCTCGGCCAAGAACCGCGTCGCCGCGATGGCGCCAACCGCGTTCGCCTCAACTTCGTGCAGAGACGCGCCAGCATCCCGGCCTTTCTCGGCCATGTCCCTTACGTCGGCCAGCGCTGGGCCGCCGAGACGAGCAAGGATCACGAGCGCGGCCTCGACACGCAAGAGTGCGCTGCTCAGCAGAGTCGAGCCGATGCCCATGATCGCGGGACTCCCGAGCTGCCGCTTGCCGATCTCGGAATGCGCGGCTTCAACAGCCTCACCGAGAAGCTCCTGAACCTTCCCGAGCTGAGTGAGACGCTGGAGCCATAGCTCGTGCGCAAGAGCATCGGCGCGCTCGGCCATCTCCTGCTCATGTGCCGTGGTCGTCGCTTCGAGAAGCTGTGCCTCCCGGCTCATCTCCTCCTTATGGGCCAACGATGTCTCCTGCCTCGACTTGCGAGCTTCGGAGACGGTCGCGCGGGCGTAGTAGAC
>JBOGXX010000018.1:0-3277 GCA_050696475.1 Solirubrobacteraceae bacterium
GCGGCGGGATCATCCGTGGGCTCGGGCACTCAGGCGTGCGAGGAGACGGGCAGGGGGTGGGCGGGCATCCCGTCCAAAGTCTAAAGTCGCCGCCGGTGTCGCACAGCGTGCCCATCCACCTGCGTCCGACGGCGCCGCTGGCAGAGCGCGTGCTGCTGCCCGGCGATCCGGGCAGGGCGCTGGCGCTGGCGCAGGCGCTGCTGGCGGCGCCGCGCATGTTCAACCATCATCGCGGGCTGTGGGGCTACACGGGCTCGGCGCCGGACGGTGAGCTGCTGACGATCCAGGCTACGGGCATGGGCGGCCCGTCGGCCGCGATCGTCCTGTTTGAGCTGATCGCGCTGGGTGCCCGGCGGGCGATCAGGGTGGGCACCTGCGGCGCGCTCGCGCCGGGCCTGGAGCTTGGACAGCTGCTGATCGCACGCGAGGCGCTGTGCGCGGACGGGGCCTCGCGCGCGCTGGGCGCAGGCGAGCGGGCACGCGCCGACGGGGCCCTCACGAGTGCGCTTGCGCGGCACGCACCGATGGCATTGGAGGGCGCGGTGGTGAGCGTCGACCTGTTCTACGGCGGCGATCCGCGCGCGCTGGCGGAGGATGCTGTGGCGGTGGAGATGGAGGCGGCGACGCTGTTCGCGGTGGGCGCCCGCGAGGGTGCTGCGGTGGGGTGTCTGCTGGCGGTCTCAGACACGTTCGACGCGAACGGCGTGCGCACGCGCATCGATGACGAGAGTCTGCTGAGCGCGGCGGAGGCGATGGGCGCCAGCGCGCTGGCGGCCCTCGAGCGCTGAGCAGCGGAAGTGCAGAAGAGGCGCAGGAGCTCGCTCCCGACGCTGCGATCCCCGAGCCCGCCGGTTAGCGTCGCGAGTCCGAGCGCCGGCTCAGAGCCCGAACCAGCGCGTCCGCCTTCTCGCGCCGAACTGCTCCTTCTCGGCGGCGATCTCGCGCGATGGATCGTGCCGCCGGGCGTCCGCCGCGGCGCCGCTGAGGAAGTTGACCTCGACCTTGCTGACGAGTCCGTCGCCGAACTCCGCGTAGCAGACGCCCGACCCTTCGTAGGGCGCCGGAGGTTGCCCGCCGACGATCGATGCCGCGATGTCGTCGGCCACGACGAGCGCAGCGGACTCGGCGAAGATCCCTGCCTTGGGGACGGTACGGGGGCCGCTGCAGACGTCGCCGAGAGCGTAGACCTGGGGGAACCGGGTCCTGAGGTTGGTCTGGTCGACGGGCACCCAGCCGTTGACGGCAAGGCCCGAGGCTGAGAGCGGGTCGGGCGCCCGGTGTACGGGGATGCCGACGAACAGATCGTAGGGCAGCGTCCCGCCGTCCACCAGCCGCGCCGTGCGTGTCGCCGGATCGATGCTCGTGACGTTGTGCTCAGGCAGCTCCTCGATGCCGCGCGCGGCGAGCGCGTCACGGAACATCTGCGAGACCTCGCCGGTCACCGGGACCGGGCGCTGCATTGGGAACGTCGAGGTCATCTGCACCGCATCGCGGATGCCGCGCCGGGTGAAGTACTCATGCATCAGGAACGCCCCCTCGAACGGAGCTGGCGGACACTTGAAGGGCTGCCCCAGAACGGAGATGAGCACCCTCCCGCCGGCGAAGCCCGCCAGCGCGTCGCGCAATTGCTCGGCGCCGGCGACGGTGTAGTAGTGAAAGCCGCCTGCCGCGAAGCCCGGCGTAGCGTCCATGTCGTAGTCGGCGCCCATTGCGACGACCAGGAAGTCCGCGTCATAGGAGCCGCTGTCGGTGGTGACACGCCGGGCGGCAGGGTCGATTGCGACCACCGTCTCCTGGCGAAACTCGACGCCCTCGGTCGCGATGTCGCGGTAGTACATCCGCACGTCCTCGGGGGATTGGCGGCCGAGCATCACCTCCAGCTTGGAGAAGCCGAAGACGAACGAGTCGTTGCGGTCCAACAGGGTCACGCGCACGGCGTCGGGCAGCATCTCCGAGAGTCGCGTCGCGAGCTCCAGACCGGCGAAGCCGGCGCCGAGGATCAGGACACGCTTCTTTACAGCAGGCACCGCGCTCTACGCTTTGGCGCGCGAGCGTTTCCGATCGCCGCCTCGCCCGCCGGCGGCGCCACCTGCCTTCGACTTCGCACCGCCGGCTTTCGACTTCGCACCGCCGGCTTTCGACTGCGCACCGCCGGCTTTCGACTGCGCACCTGCGGCTTTGGGTTTTGCACGTCTCGGCTTGGGCAACGCGCGCGCGGGCTTGGAGGTGCTCGCCACGGTGCCGGCGTCCAGGTCGAGCTTGGCTGTGAGGCTCGCCAGCTGCGCCTCGATCGCCGACAGGCGCTGATCTAGCTCGAGCTCCGCACCGGCGTCGCGCAGCGGCGAGATCGCGCGGTCGAGACGGCTGACGCCGTCCTCGATGCCCTCGAGGCGGCTGGAGACCGAACGCAGCCGCCTGGTCAGACGTTCGATGTCGGCTGCCGAGGGGAGGTTGAGGGCGCCCATCGCCACCTCCTGCGCTGCCACGGCCTTCTCGCGGGCGTCGAACGCCCGTCCGATCGCCCCCGTCAGCAGTGGGTTCTCGAGCAGGTCGGAGAGCGCTTTGCCGAGTCGCTCCTCGGTGCTGCCGCCGAGACGCTCGCGCAGGCTCCTGGCGACACTGCTGGCGTCGGACATTGTGGGCTCCTGGTGTCGATTGGTGAACCCCGCGAAATCCGCGGACTCTGATCTTGCGCGCCGTCGGCCGCATAGGAAGGATACGGTGCAGCGGTGCCCCAATCGCTGTTCGTGTTCATCCAGCTGGAGTACGCGTGGGCGCTCGGGCCGGCCGACGGCCGCTACCTGGTCCGTCGCTATGAGGACGGCGAGCCCGAGCGCGTGGTGGTGCTGGGCGCGCAGCAGGCGGGACGGCGCGCGCTGCTGGCGGGGTCGGGCCTGAGCCTGGGCGGCCCGCTGGTGGGGCGGGGACGCATGCGCTCGCGCGAGCCGGTCGTACCTGCGAGCCCGGAGCCGGAGCTGGTGAGCACGACGCGCGCCACGGTGATCGACCCGGTATCGCTCTCGGCCGAGAGCCAGGCGCGTGCGTGGCTGGCGGAGCTGGACCGCGACCGTGAGGTGCGTGCCGCGGTGGCGGTGCTCAATCGTGTGATCCATGCGCATCGGATCGCCTCGGCGGACCCCTACCTGCATCAGGTATCCCCCGCACAGGCGCTGGTGATCAGAGCCGGCTGGGGCGAGGGCGAGCAGGTGGCGGACGGGCTGTGGCTGCATGCGCGCGAGCTGCCGTGGCGAGGTCCGGCGGGCGTTCGCCGTAAACG
>JBOGXX010000019.1:0-10352 GCA_050696475.1 Solirubrobacteraceae bacterium
GGTTTGGGCGGCCGGTGCGGGGGAGCATGGGGTTTGGGTAATGATGATGTGCCCTGGACGGGCGCGAGCCGGCGGGAGCACTGTCGCAGACTTCGCGGGCGAGACTGATGAGCGAGCCCCTCTTCCCACGTGATGAGTACTTCATGCGTCTGGCCCTGCGCGAGGCCGAGCGTGCCTGCGAACACGAGGATGTGCCAATTGGCGCTGTGCTGGTTCGCGGCGGGGAGGTGGTTGCGGCGGCGCACAACGAGCGCGAGCTACGCCAGGACCCGACCGCTCACGCGGAGACGATCGTGCTGCGCGATGGCGCCCGCGCGGGCGGAAGCTGGCGGGTTCTCGACGCGGTGCTTTACGTGACGCTCGAGCCGTGCGCGATGTGCGCGGGCGCGATCGTGCTCGCGCGCGTAGCGCGTGTCGTCTACGGCGCGAGTGATCCCAAGGCGGGGGCATGCGGGAGCGTGCTGGACGTGCTCGGCGAGCCGCGGCTCAATCACCGCCCGGTGCTCGCCGGCGGCCTGCTCGCGCGGGAGTGCGCGGAGCTGCTAAGCGCTTTCTTCGCGTCACGGCGGTAGTCCTCCGGCGCCGGGGAGGCGCAGCCTTCACGCGATCGCGTCGTCGAGCCGACCCAGCGCCTCCTCCCAGCCGCCGGCCAGCTGCGCGAGCGTCTCCGCGGGTTCGAACGCCTTGCGACGGGCGAGTCGGAAGGACAGGGTCTTGCACCCCTCGACGATCCCGTGCAGTGCCTGGCAGGCCGCGCCGGCAGCGTCGCCGAGCAGCCACTGCGCTTGCGATGCGGCGACCTCGAACGCTGAGCCGGCCATCCTCACCGTCGCAAACGCGTACGCGTGGTACTCGCTCGTTTGGCCCTCCAGCAGGCGCGGAAGATCCCGCTCGAGCTGCGCGCCGAAGCGCAGGAACGGGTTGGAGGCAGGTCGTCGGGCGAGATGGCTTCGCAGCAATGTCCGCGCGGCGTCGCGCAGCTCCGCCCCGCGCAGCGGGGGCGCGGCGTCGAAGCGCACGAGCTCGGTGTACGGGGGCAGCACATCCTCGGAGAGCTCGCGCCCGAGGCGGAACACGCCACGGTAATCCTCCTCGGCGAGCTCGTGGAGCCCCGTGGCGTGGAAGTAGCGCATCCGCTCTGCGGCCGGGTCGATGCTCTCCACCGCGACAGAGCTCTTGACGTGTTCGGCGCGATAGCTGGTGGCGGCCGTGTCGGGCAGGTACCAGGAGTCGAGCTCGACGATCAACGTTCGCCCCTGGGCGATCTGCTCGGCCGCCTGCTCGGGCAGCGCTCGATAGGGCTGCATCTCGTGCACGTCCACGCCGTAGAGGAGCTCGAGATCCTCCACGAACGGCTTGAAGAACGTCCACTGGTCGCCCTCGAAGTCAATGCGCACGGTGCAGCCCATCGCCGCCAGGGGCTCCTCCCCGCGGGCATGCAAGAGCTCCACCAGGACGTCGGTGTAGCAGTTGGTTTCCACGTACGTTCGCTCCGGCGCGTGCAGCCCGTGGGAGCGGTACTGCGCCGGATCGAGCCCCAAGAGGCTCACGAGCCCGGTGGTGGAGGACCTCGCGGCTACCACAGCGTGCTGCGCACCTCGTCGGGCCACCCTTCGAGCTCGAAGCCGTGGGTCCTGAAGAGCGCGATCGTGATCCGCTCGAGTCCGAACCCCAGGCACGCCGTGTGCGCGGGGCTGCCGTCTGCAAGTTGGATGCCGTAGGCGCTGGCGAAGTGGTCCTGGTGGTAGTTGAAGGACGCGATCGCCGTCGCATCGGGCTCGGCGATCTCGGTGAGGATCTCGAACTTGAGCTGTTGCTCGCGCTGGCTGGTGGCGAGCATGCGACCGCTGCGACCGAAGAACGGATCGCTGGCGATCTCGAGCTCGACCCGCAGGCCGACGGCGCGCAGGAGCGTCACGGCACGGTCACGCCAGAGCTCTCGCCATGCGTGCACCGTCTCGGGCTCGCCGATGCGGACGATCTCGCGCTGATGGAACATCTGCAGGCGCGCGGGATCTCCGGAGGGCTCGTGGCGAAAGACGTAGGCGCCCCCGGCGTCGACCGTGATGCCGCCCGCCGACAGCGCGCCGCGGGCCGCGATCGCGGGGTAGACCGGATAGCAGGCGGCGGGCGTGAGCACGAGATCGCTCATCTGCTGGAACTCACTCCAGTCCTCGTGCTTGCATGCGCGCTCGTATTGCGCGGCCGCCTGTCCCTCGCCCCCCTCGAAGGCAAATATGGCGCCGGCGAGGTGGGGAAAGGACTTCAGGTACCCGACGGTCTCGAGATCGTGGCGCGGCATGACCGGGGGAAAGCGCATCTGCTCCGGCTGCTCGGGAATCGCGGCGTTGGTGATCAGGGCTGCGATCCGCTCGCGCACGTCCTCGAAGTCTCGACCGCGGCCGTACACCCCGGGCACCCCGGTCGCGATCAACAGGCGGCGATCGAGGAGCTCGGAGAGCAGCGCCGCCTGATCGGGGCTGGCCGCGCGGAGCTCCGCCATCAGACCTCCTTGGCGATCAGCAGCAGGCTGGCGTTGGTCTGATGGATGCGCTCGTTGGCGACCATCAGGCAGGCCGACATCGTGTCGCGCAGGTGGCGCCCGACGCTGAAGGGGGTGTCGTTCTTGAAGCCCATGATCCCGCACACGCCGAGTGCGCCCTGGCACACCCGCGGGGCCTGTTCGGAGGTGGCGATCTTGAGGTTGTTGAAGCGCAGGATCGTGGCCATCCTCGAGAGATCGTCGCGGTCGGCGCTCTCGGAAGCCTCGAGGAACTCGCCGAGCGCCGAGCTGACCTCCGCGCGCAGCAGTGAGAGATCGCTCATCACGTGGGAGAGACGGAGGGCCGAGGAGGGCGGCTGGCCGGGCTTCTGCTTGGCCGCGGCGCGCACGAAGGCCCGCGCGCGATCGAACGCGTCGGTGGCGATGCCGAGCCACAGATGCGACCACAGGATGTGTGAGATCGGCACCATCGACTCGACGGAGACCCTCGGGAACGGAGTGGCGAGCACCTGCTCCGGGCGCAGCTGCCCGCGCACCACGAATCCCGGCGAGCAGGTTCCGCGCATCCCCAACGGGTCCCAGGTTCCCGCCGGCTCCAGCGCGAGCTGATCCTTGTGGGCAAGCACGATCACCTGGTCCCCGGGCTCGGAGTCCGGGGTGCGGCGCAGCGTCACGAACAGATCGTCGGCGTAGCGGCCGTAGCTGACCGTGGGAGCCTGCTTCTCGAATGAGCAGCTACCGTCGTCTGCCGGCAGCAGGCCGGCGACCGAGCGCCCCATGTCCCCGCCGGTGCCGACCTCGGAGGTGACCGACGCGATCAGGCGCTGCTCGATTACGAGATCGCGCAGGTACTGCTCGAACCACGGGGCGTCCTCTAGATGGCGAGCGATCGTGATCGCCTGGATCTGGTGCATCGCAAAGACCATCGCGCTCGCACCGCATCTGCGGCCGAGCTCGGTGCAGGCGCGTGCGATCGCGGGCAAGGAGACGCCTTCTCCGCCCAGCTCGACCGGCACGAAAGCCGATAGCGCCCGGGCCTCGCGCAGTGCTTCGATCGACTCGATTGGAAAGCGCGCCTCCCTGTCGACCGCGTCGGCATGGGGAGCGGCGATCTCATCGGCGATCCTGCCGATCTCCTGGAGGAATGCCTGCTCGCGGCTCACGGCGACACTCATGCCGCTACGTCGGCGTCCAGCTCGCTCAGCGCCGCGGCGATCGCGTCAATGCTTTCGAAGACGCTGCGTTTGAGCATCCGATCGGGAAACTCGACGTCGAAGCGGTCCTCGAGCGCGAGCATCACGTTGACGCTCGCGTGGGAGCTCATGCCTGCCTGGTAGAGGTCGGCGCCGGCGGCGATGCTCTCGACGTCGACCGAGAGGCGGGCGTGGTCGGTGAGGATCTGGCGAATCGCGTCGTTCATGGGTGAATCATCGGACGATTATCGCAATCGCTGAAGGGTAGTCGGCGACGTCGGACGCCGTCGTGGCGCTCAGCTGATGAAATGGGCGCCATGAGCGCAGATGTCCTGGCAGACGCCGTGTGGGAGTGCGGCTCGGCGCCGGCCGGGTCCGTCGCCGATCCGCGGCAGCTGGGTGAAGCCTCGATCGAGTGGCTCCCGGCCACTGTGCCAGGGACGGCGGCCGCGGCTCTGCGCGACGCCGGTGCGTGGCGCTGGGGGATGGAGGACCGGGACGTCCTCGACGGCAGGGACTGGTGGTTTCGCTGCAGCTTCGACGCGCCACGACCGGCCCCGCGGTGGGAGTTGCGCCTGGGGGGGCTGGCGACCCTCGCCGACGTCTGGCTGAACGGACGTCATCTTCTGCACAGCGAGAACATGTTCGTCAACCACCGCGTCGAGGTCGAGCTTGCGCACGTGGGGGACAACGAGCTGGCAATCCGACTCGCTGCGCTCGACCCGGTGCTGGAACGTCGCCATCCTCGTCCCCGATGGAAGAGCCGGCTCGTGCGCTCGCAGAGCCTGCGCTGGTATCGCACGACGATTCTCGGTCGCGTCCCCGGGTGGTCACGCTGGGCGGCGCCGGTCGGACCGTGGCGTCCTGTCGGCCTGAGGGCGATCGGACCGGGCGTCGAGCTCCTCGAGCGCCGTTTGCAGGTGAGCTGTGAGGGCGCGGGCGGCGTAGTCAGCGTCCAGCTTCGGCTTCGCTGCACCGATGTCAGCCCGGCGGTGCTCCGGCTGCGCGTGGGCGATGACGCGGCGGCGCTCGAGCACGAGCTCGCCGGGACGGAGCTGCTCGCCAGCGGGACCGTGCGCCTGGATCAGGTCGAGCGTTGGTGGCCGCACACGCACGGCGATCAGCCTCGCTACCCGGTCACGCTCGAGCTCGACGGCACCGAGCTGTCCCTCGGCTCGGTGGGCTTTCGCACAGTCGAGCTCGAGCGAGCCGACGGCGCATTCACCCTCCGCGTCAACGGCGCCGCGACCTTCTGCCGGGGCGCCTGCTGGGGCGCCCCGGATGGCGTCTCGCTCGCCGCCGGAGCGGAGCAGGTGCGGGACTCGCTGCTGATGGCGAGGGACGCCGGGATGAACATGCTCCGGGTGGCCGGCTACACGTGGTATGAGGACGAGGTCTTCTGGGAGGCATGCGACGAGCTCGGGATCCTCGTCTGGCAGGACTGCATGCTGGCGAGCGTCGACCCGCCCGAGGACGCTGACTTCGTCGACGGGATCGAGCACGAGCTGCGCCAGGTGCTCGGTCTCGCCCAGGGACGACCGGCGCTGGGTGTGGTCTGCGGCAGCAGCGAGACCTACCAACAGGCTGCGATGCTCGGTCTGCCGCCGGATCGCTGGCGCAGCAGCCTGCTGGAGCAGAGCATTCCCGCGCTCGTGGCGGACGTCCTGCCGGGCGTGCCCTACGTGCCCTCCTCGCCATCTGGAGGCGTGCTGCCGTTCGACGTGGACTCGGGGGTCGCGCACTACTTCGGCGTGGGGGCCTACATGCGACCGCTCAAGGACGCGCGTCTGGCGAACGTGCGCTTCGCGGCCGAGTGCCTGTCCTTTGGCACCCCGCCGGAGTCAGAGACCGTCAACGAGGTCTTTGGCGACGCGCGGGCGGCGGGCCACGATCCCCGCTGGAAGGCGAGCGTGGCGCGTGACGCGGGAACATCGTGGGACTTCGAGGACATCCGCGAGCACTACGTTCGCGAGATCTTCGGCGTGGATCCGTTTGCGATCCGCTACTGCGACCCCGAGCTCGCGCTGGACCTGGGTCGGGCCGCGGTGGCCGAGGCGATGGCGGTCGTCCTGGCCGACTGGCGACGGCGGGACTCCTCCTGCGCCGGTGCGATCGTGCTGACGATGCGCGATCTGTGGCCAGGCGCCGGCTGGGGGCTGCTCGACTCCTTCGGGCGCCCCAAGGCCTCGTGGTACGCGTTCGCGCGCGTGTTCGCGCCGCGCACGGTTCTGATCACCGACGACGGTCTCTCGGGGCTCTGCCTGCATGTCTTCAACGACCGCTGCAGCCCGTTCGTGGGCGTGCTGCGCCTGACGGTCTTCGGGGTGAGCGGCACGACGGTGGAGAGCGCAGAGCAGCGCGTCGAGATCCCCGCCAATGGCTGTCTCGCGATCAGGACGCCGGAATTGCTCGGGGGCTTTCGCGACCTCACCGCGGCGTATCGCTTCGGCCCTTCGCCCTACGACGCCGTGCACGCCGAGCTCGAGGACGAGCACGGTGCTTGGATCGGTGACGCCATCCACCTGCCCGGAGGCGCGGGACGCCCACGGCTGCCAGAGCTGGGGTTGGAGGCGGCGCTGGAGCCGGGGGCGCACGGGGCCTGGTCGCTGCGCGTCTCCAGCCGGCTGCTCGCGCAGTACGTGGCGCTCGACATACCGGGCTTTGTCGCGTCGGACTCGTGGTTTCACCTCGCGCCGGGGAGCTCCAGGACGGTGATGCTGCGCTCGTCCGACCCCGAGCGGTTGCCAGCCGGCACGGTGCGGGCGCTGAACTCCTCGACGGGCGTGCGGGTGGACGCTCGCAGGGTCGCGCAGTGAACGAGCTGGCGCGTTGGCGCAATCTGCTGGGGGCGAGCACCCGCGTGTGGGCCGGCGCGCAGGGAGTCACGTTGAGCGACAGCCGCTGGTGGGCGCTGAGCGGCGCGCCCAGCGTCGAATACAACGTCGCGCTGTGCCACGGTGACGGCGGGGCAGCGGATATCGAAGAGACGCTCGAAGCGGTGGCGGCAGCCAAGGTGCCGGCGATCGTGATGGTTGCGGGGCAGGCATTGGCCGACGCGCAGACGCTGGTTGGCGCGCAATGGATCTGCATCGGCGCGACGCCGTTCATGGCTTTGGATTTGGAGCACTGCGGGCTGGACGCCCGCGAGCCGGACCCGCAGGTCCGAAGGCTCGGCGCGGACGAGCTGCCGGCTGCGCGCGCACTGCTCCAGGAGGCCTTCGCACTCCCACCGGAGCTCAGCTCCGTCGCGCTGCCGGACGCGTCGGTCGGCGCGGACGGGCAGGCGCTCTGGGGCCTGTTCGAGGGGGCGCAGCTGCTGAGCTGCGCGGCGTTCGTGACGGTCGAGGAGGCGATCGTCGGATGGTCGGTCGCGACGCCTGCGCGGCTGCAGCGTCGCGGCTATGGCGCGAGGCTGTTGCGTGCGGTGCTGGAGCACGGCGCGCGCCAGGGAGTCACGCTGTCGTTGGTCTACTCCTCGGCGGCGGGCGAGCGGCTCTACCGCACGCTCGGCTTCCGCGAGCTCGAGCGCTGGCAGATGTGGTCGCGGCCGCGGTGGGTGCTGGCGCGAACATGAGCCGCGGGTGAGCTCCGCCGCGCACCCCCGCGGACACTGGATCTCCTGCGCGGGGCGTCCGCTGCTGGCGTGGCTGAGCGCGCCCGAGGGTCGCGGCTGCGAGAGCGGCGTGCTGATCCTCGCGCCGATCGGCTATCCCTACTGGAGCAGCCACCGGACCCTGCGCGTGCTGGCCGAGCGCTTGGCTGGCGACGGGCATCTCGCGCTGCGGCTGGACTACGACGGGACCGGAGACTCGGCCGGCGATCAGTGGGATCCCGACCGGGTGGCCGCGTGGCGGATCAGCGCGCGAGCGGCGGTCGAGGAGCTGGGGCGGCTCGGCTGCCGGCGAATCGTGCTGGTCGGCGTGCGCGTGGGGGCCACGTTCGCGCTGCTCGATGGAGCGCGCCTCGGCGCGGACGCTGTCGTGGCCTGGGCGCCGGTGGTCGCGGGGCGTCGCTATGTCAGGGAGATCAGGCTGATATCGACAGCGGTGCCCGAGTCCGGTCTGCCGTCCGGCGCGGGCGAGGCTGTGGTGTCGGCGGGGACGGTCTTCACCGCGCAGACGCTGGCGGCGCTAGCCGAGCTGGACGTGATGAAGATCTCGGCGCCCCCCGGCGCTCGCATCCTGCTGCTGGACGAGGCGCCACACGCGGAGCTGGCCGAGCACCTGCGCGGGCTGGGGAGCGAGGTGCAGGAGCGCGCGCTCCCGGGAGGCCAGAGCGCGCTCGAGAGCCCGACCGAGTACGCCACGGTTCCCGAGGAGATCGTGCAGGCGATCGGGGCCTGGGTCGGTCCCGGCGCGCCCGGTGACGGCAAGCTCCCGGCGGCGCCGGTCTCGGCGTTCATGCGCAGCGGCGAGGAGACACTCAGCGAGCAGGTCCTCGAGCTGGGTCCCGATCGGCTGGTCGGCATCTTGACGGAGCCGCGGCCGGTGCGGCCCGACGCCGCGACGATCGTGTTCCTGAACTCCGGCTCTGAGCCGCACATCGGTCCGGGGCGGGCATGGGTGGAGTACGCGCGCGAGCTCGCGGCGATCGGGCACCGCTGCCTGCGAGTGGACTTCCGCGGCTGGGGAGAGAGCCCGGACGACGGTCTCGCGCCGGGCAGGCCGTATGACCCCCACTGCGAGCAGGACACCGTTGCGATCGTTCGCGCTCTGGGTGCGCTCGGGTACGAGCGGATCGTGCTGGTGGGTCTGTGTGCGTCCGCGTGGATCGCTCTGCAGGCCGTGAAGCGCCAGCCTGCGGCGGGGGTGATCGCGCTCAATCCGCAGCTCTACTGGCGGGTCGGGGATCCGGTCGAGGCGACGATGCAGGAAACGCGGACGCGCCGCACGGCCGAGCGCGAGCGCGAGCGCCGGGGTGGCCGTTACCGGCTGTGGAGCATCCTCGACGCGATCGGCCATCGTCCCGCGGCGGCCCGCTGGCTGGATCAGCTGGCCGCGGCGCGTACTCCTCTGGTGCTGGTCTTTGCCGAGGGCGATGATGGCATCGAGTATCTGCGCAACCGCCTCAGCCGCCGGCTTCGACTCGTTCAGCGCTCCGGCGGGGTTCGCGTGCTCGAGATCCCGGAGGTCGATCACTCGATGCACCGGGTCTGGCTGCGCCCGGTGCTCGTGCGCGCGCTGCGCGAGCAGGTCGACCTGCTCGTGGCCGCCGGAGGTGACTCAGCTCCTCTCGAACGTGAGCCTGCGGTGATCCAGTAGCTCGCGTTCGAAGCAGACCTTGTTTGCACTGACTCCTGAGGTGAATGCGTGCCGGAAATCGGCACTTGTGAGCCAGCGGGGAACCAGTTTGGCCTTCAGCAGCGTCTTTCTGAGGCTGCGTGCTCCAATTCGCTTGTTCCACTCGGTGATCGTCTGTATGTAGTCGAGGCGGCCGTTGCTGCTGGAAAGGAGGCGGAAGCTGGGATCCGCACAGGCGATCACCTGCTGTTCGTCGAGCGGAAGCCAGGAGCCGGGGAACTGGCGTTGCAGGAGCGCGAGATACCAGGCATCGGAGTCCCGTGGCGCGTGGATGTCGACCTGATCGACGGCGATCATGTTTGGGCCGAACACCATCGTCTGCAGGTACAGACGCCCCTTCTCGGGCATCACGCTGGCGATCCGCTGGAAGATGGCGCGGTAGATCTCCTCCTGGCGCCCGCTGCGATGATCCTCGACCGAGCAGAAGTGCTCGAACGCGCCGAGGCTGGCGACCGCGTCGAAGCGGCCAAAGCTCTCGGGATCGAGCTTCCGCGCGTCGGACAGGTGGACGTCGAGATCGTGCCGGCGGCAGGCGGCCTGCTGCGCGCGCGAGAGGGTGACGCCGACCCCGATCGCCTCTCGGCTGCGGATGAAGTTGAGCAATGCTCCCCAACCGCAGCCGAGGTCGAGCACGCGCCTGCCCGGTCCGATCCCGATCCGCTCGGCCACGTACTCGTGCTTGCGCCGCTGGGCCTGCTCGAGGGTTAGCTTGAAGTCACCGTCGTACTTGGCGCCGCTGAAGTCGGCGAGCTCGCCCATGCTCAGGCGAAAGACGCGGTCGGTGAGCGAGTAGGTGAAGTCGATGTCCTTGCGATCAGCCATATCTCCTCGGGGTCTCCGTTGAGCGCGTGCGCGTCGGGCCGTGGTGCGCGGCGGAGCATAGAACGATTGATGAGGGCGCTGCACGATCGTTGACATCGCACTCATGCCTACACGCATGTCGCGCACGAGGCCAGCTTTGATCCAACCAGGCATCCGCACGGTCGTCCCGCGGCTCGACCGGGTCGCGCGCACTCTCGAAAGATGATCGAGCGTGGGAGCGCATCGCAGAGCTGGATGCTCTGCGTGTCGCTGGGGTGCGCTAGGAATAGAGCCTCAGCGGCGTACACTCCGCGAGCTTGTCGAAGTCGGCATCGGCGTGCAACAGGGGCGCTCCCGTGCGCACGCAGGGTGCGGCGATCAAGCAGTCCAGCGTCTTACCGATCGTCACACCCGCACGACGGGCGCGACGATCCACGTCAACCGTCTCACGCTTGGTCCGTGCGCCGATCAACTGCTGGGCTTCGTGGAGCACACGGTCATCGATATCGATGTTCGTCCGCATACACTACAGCATACACATATCAAGGTGTATAT
>JBOGXX010000020.1:0-7201 GCA_050696475.1 Solirubrobacteraceae bacterium
GCCTCAGGCGGCGTGCTCGATCAGCGCTTTGCGCGGCTGGTGACGGTCTGGACGCTGGCGGTGGGTCGGTGGATGGCCGGGGAGGGCGAACAGACGACGCGCGAAGCGGGCCGGGAGTGCCTTTCGATCTTCGCCGAGCTTGCGCTCAGGCGCGCTGCGCCGCTCGAGGAGATGACCAAGCTCTGTCTGCGCTGGCGCGATGCGACGGCCGATGTCGCGCGCGGCTCGGCGGTGCGGCTGCGCCTCGCGCCCGAGGCTCTCTCCGAGGCGCTCCTCATGCTGCAGCGCAGCCTCGACGCGACGCTCGTGCGGATGTGTGGGGCGTTCGACGCCGAGCGCCGCCAAGCGGATGAGGAGCTCACGTTCATGGCGACGCACGACGCCTTGACGGGGCTGCCGAATCGGGTGCTGATCGCCCAATGCATGCAGCAAATGCTGGCGCGCTCGTCGCGGCAGCGGGCCTCGGTGTCGGTGCTGTTCATCGACCTCGATGACTTCAAGGTCGTCAACGACACACTCGGCCACAGCGCCGGAGACGAGCTTCTGCGGGCCGTCACCGCGAGACTGAGGGGGGTGGTCCGTGACAGCGACGCGCTGGGGCGTCTCGGTGGGGATGAGTTCGTCGTGCTCGTCGACGAGCTCTCGGCGGACGCTGGCCACGAGCTGGTCGCACGGCGCCTGTTGGAGACGTTCGCGGAGCCCTTCCTGCTCGCGGGAGGCACGGTGCGCATGAACGTGACCGCGAGTGTCGGCGTCGCCTCGGGGGTTTACACCTCGAGCGAGGAGCTGCTGCGTGAGGCCGACATCGCGATGTACCGGGCCAAGCGCGACGGCAAGAACCGCTACGCCGTGTTTCCCCTGCGGGCCGGAGCACAGCTGCCGCGGCCCAACGCCGCCGCTGCTCGCAAGTCAACCAGTCTAGGCATTGAACGTTTCACCTCTTGACCGACCGCGCGGCGGCGAAGCGGGGACGAGGTGCCCTACCTGGGAGCCGCTGCGGCGTATTCCGCGTTCGCGCTCACGCGGCCGCCATCGCGGTCTTCGTTTTCACCTCGACCGTCGTGTACCCGGCCTCGGTGAGAACCCACGCGTTGGCCTGCCCGCGTCCATAGAGCACGGTGACGTTCCTGATCAGTCCTTCGCGTTGCAGACGCCGCAGCTGCGCCGAGATCTTGCTGTCGTTCGGCACGCCGGCGGCTTCAGCGACCTTACGGTTGCTTGCCCCGGGGCATTGTCTGATCGCACGCAGCAGCCATCGTGCGCGTCCTGCCCGCGCCTCTGCGCCAGTGCGTCCGGGGGCGCGTTGGCGGCGCCAAAACGCGTTGGCGACCTGTTCGCCGTCCTGCCATGCGAGCTCCGGTTCGATCACCGAGCCCATCAGCCACGGCGCGAGCTCCGCCAGACGCGCCTCCTCTCCGTCTCGCATGTTCGCTGTGATGATGGCGAGCACCTCGCTGCTCAGACGCGCGGCGTTCGCCTCGCTCGGCGGAGGATCCAGGTCGAACGCTGCCCGGAAGCCGCTGTCGCTGAGGAGTCCCACGAGCTGTCCGATCGCTCGCTCGCGTCGCCCTCGCGCTGGAACGGACAGCTCGATCAGCAGCAGCCGCCCCCATCCGGGCTCCTCCTCGAGGAAGCGCAGCAGCCCCAACAGGCCCGCTTCGATCTTGCGCAGCAAACTCGCGCCGGCTGGGACGGCCTCCGCCAATGCGCGCGTCAGCCGGCGCATGCCCTCGTCGAAGGCCGCCAGCAAGCAGTCCTCGAGGTCGTTGAACGCGGCGTAGAACTCGCCAGGGGCGACGCCCGCGCGTGTCACGACGGCGGCGACTGAAAGGCGCGAGCTCTCGCGCTCGGCGATCAGGTCGGCGCTGGCGACGATCATCGCCTGCCGGGCTCTGGGGGTGTAGGTGCCCCGCCGTGTTCCTCGCGGTCGCCCGGGCGCCGGGGCGCTGGCGCAGCGGCCCTCGGCCCTCGTTGCGCCCCGCTGCGCAAGCGCCGCCACATCCTTCGCGGCGGGCCGGCCCCGAGCGCCGCCTTTCGCTCTCTCCATGTGCGTCATGTTCGGGGCGCGCTGCCGGCCAGGTAAGTCATCGTCTAGAACGTTCTACGCCTTGACTTGTGTGCCGCGCCGCGTTGCCGCGATGCTGCTGGCGTCGGCGGGTCAGGGGGACGCGCCAGCGTCGTCCACGCCCCTTCGCATCGGTGCGAACTCCATAATGCAAACACCATGTAAGGACGCGGCGCTCGCGCCCGTGCGCCAGCCCCGCCCCGGGCGGGTCGACGAGTTTCAGCGCGCGCGGATCCTCGCCGCGATGGCCGAGCTTGCCTGTCAGCAGGGGCCCGAGCAGGTCACGGTCACGAAGGTCATCGCCCGTGTACGCGTGACGAGGCGCACCTTCTACGACCTCTTCGCTGACCGCGAAGAGTGCCTGCTGGAGGTCGTCGACGAGGCGCTCCAGCGCGCCGGCGCTCGCGCGTGCGGCGCCTTCGCCAGCGATAACGAGTGGGTCGACCGCTTGCGCGCGGGACTGCTCGAGCTGCTGCTCTGCGTCGAGGTCGAACCCGACCTCGCACGTCTGTGCCTGTTGCGACTGAACGCAGATGAGCCCGAGATGCGCCGCCGCCGCCGCAAGCTCCTGCGCGCTCTCGCTGCCGGGGTCGAGCAGGGGCGGGCTACCGAGACCTCCTCCGGGTCTCAGCGTCCCCCGCTTGTCGCCGAGGCGCTCGTGGGGGCGATCGCCTCCCTGCTCTACACCCGTCTGCTGGCGCGTGAGCCCGTTTGCGCGCGGGAGCTGCTCGGCCCGCTGATGAGCGTTCTGGTGCTCCCTTACCTGGGCTCGCTCGCCGCCCATCGCGAGCTCTCCCGGCCCGCGCCGCCAGGTGCCCCGGCCCACACGCCGACAGAACATGTTGCGCAGGACACCCCACAGCCGTCGATCTCGCGCGTCACCTACCGCACGGCGCGCGTTCTGAGCGCGATCGCCGCGAGCCCGGGTGCGAACAACCGCGATGTCGCTCAGGCGGCAGGCGTCAAGGACCAGGGTCAGATCTCCAGGCTGCTGTCCCGTCTGCAGCATCTCGGGCTGATCGAGAATCTCGGCGGCGGGGCGAGCGGCAACGCGTGGCATCTCACCGACGACGGGCGCGCGCTGTCCGACACGATCGGCCTCGCCCCTGGTGGGCAGAGCGCTTGAGTTGAGATCCGCGCGTAGAGCGCCGAGGCCCGCCTCGCGCGCCCGGCACCGCGAGCGCCTTCTCGACGCGATGATCGAGATCTGCGCTCGCGTTGGCTATGTGCGGAGCACGGTCGCGATGGTGAGCGCCCACGCTGGCGTCTCGACCGCCTCCTTCTACGAGCAGTTCGACTCCAAGGAAGCCTGCCTGCTTGCCGCGTGCCGTCTGGCCTCGCAGCGGATTCTCCCCGACATGCCCTCCTCCAACGAGCCCGCGCGCGGCCAGCGCGCGACTCTGCGGCGAGTGCTGGGGGACGTGTTGGGCGCTTGGCAGCGTGACCTTGACGCCGGGTGGCTGCTGTTTGCTGGCGCTCTTGCCGCAGGTGCCGACGCGCGCGCCGAGCGGACGCTGGCGATCGCCCGTTTCGAGCGATCGCTGGAAGGGTTGCTGGAAGCTTCGCCGGAGCCACTGGACCTGCCTGCCGGCGCTCTTACCGGCGCTCTCTGCGCCCTGGCCTTCGGCGCTTTGCGAGAGCCACGCAAAGCTCCCCTGTCGGTCCTGCTCGATGACCTGCTCGCATGGACTTTCTCCTACGCGCTCCCAGAGGGCGCGTCCCGCTCCAGCGCCGGAGGCGGCATGGCTGTGACGCGCGCGCCCGGAGATTCCCGGCGGCCGGCGCTCGACGCGTACTCGCCTGCCGCGCCGTGTCTGCCGCGCGGTCGCCACCGGCTCACGCCTCAGCAGGTCGCCCGTGTCCACCGGACTCGCATCATCCACGGTGTCGCACAGGCCACGCTCGAGAAGGGCTACGCGGAGCTGACGGTGCGAGACATCGTCGCTTCCGCGCAGATCGCAAGGGGGGTCTTCTACGAGCACTTCGCGGACAAGCACGATGCCTTCCTGGCCGCCCAGCGCGGTTGCAACATCGAGCTTCTACGTGTCTGCTCGCGCGCATATTTCGCTTCCGGGAGCTGGCCGGAGCGCGTCTGGGGAACGCTCGCCACGCTGACGGCGCTGATAACGGCGAACCCGGCGCTCGCGCGCCTGCCACTGATCGAGTCCTATGCGGCTGGCGCGGCCGCGATCGAGGCCACCGAAGACCTGTGCTCAGTGCTGCCGATCTTCTTGTTCGAGGGCTACGCATACGCGGTGCAGGGAGACCGTCTCCCAGCCTCACGCGCCGACTGCGTCGCGGGTGCCGTGTTCGAGCTCGTCCGCCGCGACATCGGCGAAGGCGACCTCGCGGCGCTGTGCGGGCGTCTGCCGCAGATCGCCTATCTCGCGCTCGCGCCGTTCACGGGTGCGCCGGAGGCGCACCGCCTGGTGGCGGAGCTCTCCGCTCGCGATCCCGATCCTCTCGCCGAGCGCACCGCCTGATGCTCCGCCGCCACCGCGGCGGGCCGGTCGCTGCCGCGTCCGCCTGTTCAGCGTCGTCCGCCGAAGCGCCGGCGCCGCCCGGAGAACTCGGCCAAGCACGCTTGCAGCGCCGCGCGGGTGAACTCCGGCCACAGCTCGTCGCGGAACATGAGCTCGGAGTAGGCGGACTGCCACAGCAGGTAGTTGGACAGCCGGCGCTCGCGGCCGGTGCGGATCAGCACGTCGGGGTCTTTCATCTCCGGTGCGTAGAGCAGCTCTCGGAACTCCTCCTCAGTGCTCCCATTGAAGCGTTGCGCCGCGTCGATGATCTCCGCCCGTCCGCCGTAGTTGAACGCGACGAACAGCGTCATCCGGGTGTTCTGCGCCGTCATGTCTTCGGCGCGCCGCATCCGCTCGGCGAGCTCCGGCGAGAAGGTCTGGCGCCGACCGATGAACCGGATCCGGATACCGTTGGCGTGCAGCAGTGGCGCATCTCTGGCGATCCGCCGCCCAAGCAGCGAGATCAGCCCGTTCACCTCTGCCGGCGGTCGTGCCCAGTTCTCGGTGGAGAACGAGTAGATGGTCAGCTGCTCCACACCCAGCTCCGCGGCGTCCAGCGCTCGCGCGATCACCGTGTCGGCTGCCGCTTCGTGGCCTTCGCCGACCGTCAGCCCGCGGGCTTGCGCCCAGCGCGCGTTGCCGTCGCAGATGATCGCGACGCTCCGGGCCGCTCCCCGCCCACCTGCGATCAGCTGCTCAGTGGCGCGCGGCTGATCCACCCTCGCAGGGTGCTGGGCGGCGCCGATCGTCTCGACGCCCTGCGCGCCGTCGGCGCTTTTCGCCACACCGAGCATGGTCAGCACGATCATTCGCATGACGCTGCGACATGTTCCACCTTTTGGCTCATTTCGGGGCGTGACAGTTACTTTTCGATAGTTGGCCTCCCTCGACGCCGCAAACCCCTCCCGCGCGCTGGTCGCGAAGCTATGATCGTCGGCTACGCCGATCCTCACCTCTCGGGTCTCGGCTCCGCTGAGCCTCCTCGAACGGGTGCTCGGCGCCTACGACCTTCCTCAGGCGCTCGGCCCACGATCATCGGCGACCCCACGTGAGCATCCAGGCACCACCCGAGCCGCTCCGTAACCGCAGGCTGATGAGGCCCTATGCGCTGCTTTACTTCTACCGGCGCCGGCTGCGCATCCACGGCACCCAGGAGCTGTTCGCGGTCCTCGGCGTCGCCGTCTCGGTCGCGCTCGTGTTCGCCGTGACGCTCGCCAACGGCAGTATCGCTGGTTCCGCCGAACGCGTCGCCCGGGCCGTCGTCGGCCCGGCGACGCTGCAGCTGCGCGGCCGTGCGGGCGAAGGCTTCAGCGAATCTCTGCTGGGACGCGCGGAAGCTCTGCCGGGGGTCAAGCAGGCAGCGCCGCTGCTCGAGCAGACGACGACGATCACCACGGCCGGCGGGCACACGGCGGCCGTCGACCTCGCCGGCACCGACCTCAGCCTTGCCACGCTCAACGGCCTGGGGCGCACGCTGCCGCTGTCCGCGCTCTCCCCGGGGGGGATCGGTCTGAGCCGTGCCACGGCCGCGGCGCTCGACCTCCGCGGCGTTGGCGCGCGCGTCTCGTTGCGGATGCGCGGCCTGAGCGCCCACGCCCACGTCAGCGCGGTGCTCGGGCCGGAAACCTTCGGCGCGCTCTCAGGCGCCCAGGTGGCGGTGATGCCGCTCGCGCGTCTGCAGGCGCTCGCCCGGGTGCCGCATCAGATCAGCCGCGTGCTCGTGCAGGTCAAGCCCGGCCACGAGCGCCAGGTCCGGGCTGAGCTCCAGACGCTCGCGGGCAATCGCCTGAGCGTCGTGCCCGCCACCCAGGACGTCGCGCTGCTGCGCGGCGCGCTTGGCCCCAGCAACCAGGCGAGTGCGCTGTTCGCGGCGATCAGCGTCCTGATCGGCTTCCTGTTCGTCTTCAACGCCGCACTGCTGACCGCGCCTGAGCGGCGCCAGACGATCGCAGATCTCCGTGTCTCGGGCACGCGGCGCCCGGCGATCGTGCAGATGGTGCTCTTCCAGGCGCTGTGCCTTGGTCTTGCCGCCTCGGCGATCGGCCTGCTCGCCGGCTACGCGTTGGCGCTCGGCGTGCTGCGCTCCTCCCCGAGCTACCTCTCGCGTGCGTTCGCGCTCAGCACCAGCACCGTGGTCGGCTGGCTGCCGCTGCTGGTGGCCGTTCTCGGTGGCCTGCTCGTGACCTGTCTGGCGGCGGCGGTGCCGTTGCTCGACCTGCGCGGCGGCCGGCCGGTCGACGCGATCTATCAGGAACGTGGAGCACCCGGGAACGCCCTGGCGCCCGGAACCCGCCCGCGCCTGTTCGCGCTCGCGCTGTTGCTGATTGCCGTCGCGAGCGTTCTGTTCGCCCTCGTGCCCTCGGCGGCCCTGCTCGCATGCCTGCTGCTCGCGCTGGCGACCGTGCTCGCGGTGCCACTGGCGCTAGCCGGTGTCCTGGCGCTGGCCGGCCTGCTCGCCCGTCGCCTGGACACGCTGACCGCCCTGCCGCTGGCGCTCGGCTCGCTGCGCTCGACGGCGACGATCTTCACTCTGGTCGCTCGGGACGAAACCATCTGCGTGTCCTCGCGCGGGCTGCCGGGGTGAGTGAGACACGCGTCGAGGAAGTACTCGCAC
>JBOGXX010000021.1:0-2545 GCA_050696475.1 Solirubrobacteraceae bacterium
CTGCGAGGTGGCGCGCCCGGCGCGCACGAGTGCGGGCAGGACGTGGTGCTTGGGAGGTTCACGGCGGATCAGCTCGGCGGTCGGGTTCTCCCACACCGAGTACTCCCGTGCCGGCAGCGGTTCCGGCGGTGGGTCGAACACGTCGGTGCGCTGAAACCCGTGCGCCAGCTCGGAGAGGTCTGGGTCGCCTGCTCTGCGCCTCAGCGGGATGATCTGGGCGAGCGTCCCGTCCTCGTTGGAGCCGCCGTCGCCGTCGCGTGGCGCGCTCATCGTCCCTCCATGCATTCGGTCCGTGGATGCCCTATCATACGCGATCGCAAGCAAACATCGTTTTGCGTATTTGGCTATGGGTCCGCGGCAGCTTCTCACCGTCACGCAGGTCGCCGAAGAGTTCCAGGTGACCACCCAGACGATCCGCAACTGGATCGAGGGCGGCGCGCTGCCGGCGGCGAAGATCGGCCGTGCCTACCGCGTCAAGCGCGAGGACGTCGACAGCCTGCTCGCGCGCGCCCAGGCCGACAGCGCGTCGCTGGCGACCCGCAGGGACCTGTGGGCCCCGGAGACGCTGGGGATGCCTCACCGTCGCCGCGATGGTGAGCTTCCCGCGTCGCTCTGGCAGGACACGGGCGCCGCGGCGCTGCCCGTCAAGCGCTCCTGACCCGGGGCGCCGCCAGCGGCCGCGAATATCGCCGCAGGGCAGGCAAGCGCTGAGCAACTGGCACAGACCGTCGCTGACGGGGCGCGCCACGAGCCCTGTCCTTGTGCTGTCGATGCTTCGCTGTCTGCGCATGACCTCCTCCTTGAGGATTCCCCGACAAAAAGTTTCTAGCGAAATGTCGCTCGCAGCGACGCCGAGACCCCCCTTCGAGTTGCGGGTGGTCGCTGAGCGGGGCGGGAGCGCTTTAGCGGGTTACTGAGGTGCGTGCGCGGGCTCGCGGGCGCCGGGCGCCCGCGCGGTCTTCACGCTCGACAGCCTTCGCCAGCTCTGCGGCGGCGGCGGCGAGCTCCTCGTAGGCGTCAGCGACGGCCTTGATGTCCCGCCCGGTCGCGATCGCGCTGAGCGACGCGACCGCCGCGTCGAAGTGCCGCCAGAGATCCTCGGGGCCGCGGCGGCCGCTGCCGGGCTGAAGCTCATACGGCGGGCTGCTCTCAGCCGCGCGGTGCGGGGTCCAGTCAAACCCCGCGCCATCCGCGGCACGGCACTCGCGCGCCTGATCGCGCGCCGCCTCAGCCAGGCCGGCGAGACGGGCGCTGAAAGCACTGTCGGGGGGCGCCATGCGATGCGCCTGCAGCGCTTTGCTCCACTGCTCCAGCGCGGCCCTGAACCCCTGGAGCACCTGCTCGTCACTGACACGTTTCGTTTTGGGCATTTGGCCCATCCTACCCGTCGGCAGGGATGCGTGGCGAGCGATCGCGCCCAGGCTGGTCGGGGGACGGGCCCGCCTGCAGGTCAGCAGACCGCCCCCCTGCCCTGAGGGGCTCGCGGTGGGTGGTGCGTCGCTCGCGGCCGAGCGTGATGGCAACGCGTGCTCGGGCGGGGCGGGCGGCCTGCTCGTTGACCCGGCGTGCCCGTCCCCGACCACCACATGAAGGGAGAAACCACATGAGTCCCTCCTCTGAGCCCGCGACAGCACGCCAGCTTCGCTTTCTGCGCGCCCTGGCAGAGCGCACCGGCACCACATTCACAATCCCGCGCACGCGCGCCGAGGCCAGCCGGGAGATCCGCAGGCTCAAAGGCCTGCGGGCGCTCACCGCGAGCGAGCGCCAAGACGAACGTCGCGCGCTCGACGCAGACCGCGAGCACCTGCAGCTCTCGACCTCGATCAGATCAGACGAGCTAAGCGGGTACGGCTCCCATGCGCGCTGGAAGACCGGCTGACCGCGCCCATGGGCGCCGCGGCGATCGAGCCAGCAGAAGCAGCCACCGGGCACGGGGCCGGGGGCGAGGGGGTGAGGGCGTGTGGTTTCCCGGTCGGGGTTGAGCGCACCCTGTTAGGCCAGCAGACCGGCTGTTACGGCGCGTCAAGTCCTGCGCTTCGCGTCGCCTGCGGCGATCCCTGACGGGACAGGGCTTGACCCGCCCTTGCCGGCCTGCTCTGGCCCGGGCGTGCTCAACCCCGACCCGCAAAGGAGAACCCCATGAGCCAGCACCCCCGCATACCAGCCGCGAGCGTTGGTGAGCGAGTCGAGCTCGACCGTTACAGCATCAACGGCGCCGAGCGCGTCATCTACGGACAGCGCGTCAACGGCGTCGTGCGCGTCACGGATCGCCCCGCACACCGACCGGGCCGCTCATACCTGATCGAGCGCGGGCTCGAGCAGGACGGCTACAGCGCCCTGAAGGCGCTCGTGAACGACTACCGCCAGCAGGTAGAGCGGCTGCAGGCGATCCCGATGGCCAGCAGCGTGGTTCGAGACACGATCGAGCAGGAAGCAGCCTGACCGGAAGCGCTCTACGCGTCCAGCTCTGCACATGCGCCGGGGTCGCGGCACGTGTGCGGGGCCTGCCCTCCCGAAGCGTGGCACGCCCCCGTCGGGGGCGTGC
>JBOGXX010000022.1:0-6101 GCA_050696475.1 Solirubrobacteraceae bacterium
AACCTGCCTGACACCGAGCAGCGAGAGCTGATCGGCGAGATCAAGCTCGCCAAACACGGGCCGAACACGATCAGTATCTCCGCGCGCCTGGGCTTCAGACGCGACGACGAGCAAAGCTAACCACTAGCCTACGCGGCCAATGCGCCGCCCCCTGACCCTGATCTGCGTGGCGCTGCTCGCCCTGGGGCTGACAGCGTGCGGCAGCAGCGTCTCCACGTCGGGCTTCCAGGGCGAACAGCACGAAGTCGCGCAGGCGATCGCGAACCTCCAGAGCGCCGCAACCACCGGCGAATACAAGAAGCTCTGCGGCGAACTGCTGTCCGCCCCCGTCGTAGCACGGCTCGGGGGCGCAGGCGACTGCGAACGGGCGGTCAAGAATCAGCTCGCCGAGATCGACAACCTCCAGGTGAGCGTCCAGACGGTGCGGGTGGCCTCGGACAGGACGAGCGCGACAGCAGCGGTTGCAAGCGTCTACGAAGGTAAGACGCGCGCCGGCAAACTCTCGCTCGTCAAGGAAGGCAAGCACTGGAAGATCTCCGGGCTCTAGCACCAGCCGGGGCGCAGGCCCGCTGAGATCCTCTCGCGGCGGCTGCGGTCAGGGCTGTAGCGAGCGCCCGTACTGGCGCTCGTAGTAGGCGCGATAGTCGCCCGAGCGGATCGGCTCCCACCACCACGCGTTCTCGCGATACCACGAGACCGTCTGCTCCAGCCCGTGATCGAAGCGCACGCGTGGCGTCCAGCCGAGGGCACGCACCTTCTCCGAGGAGAGCGAGTAGCGGCGGTCGTGGCCCGGCCGGTCGACGACGTGCTCGATCTGGGACTCCTGCGCGCCCGTGAGCTCGATGATGCGCGAGACGACCGTCATATTCGCCTCCTCATCGGGGCCACCGGCGTTGTAGACCTCCCCGGGCAGACCGCGCTCGAGGACGTGGCCGATGGCTGCGGCGAAGTCCGTCGAGTGGATCCAGTTGCGCACCTGCATCCCATCGCCGTACACCGGCAGCGAGTCTCCGTGCAGGGCGTTGAGGATCATCAGCGGGATCAGCTTCTCCGGGTACTGATAGGGGCCGTAGTTGTTCGAGCCGCGACAGATCAGCGCCTGCAGGCCATAGGTGTGGAAGTAGCTCTGCACGAGCAGGTCGGCGCCCGCCTTGGTCGCCGAGTAGGGCGAAGACGGCGCCAGCGGGCTCTGCTCGGTGAACGTCCCATCCTCGATCGAGCCGTAGACCTCGTCCGTTGAGACCTGCAGGTAGGGCAGCCGGCGCTCGCGCGCCGCCTCCAGCAGCACATACGTGCCGAGGGCGTGGGTCGAGACGAACGCGTCCGGCTCAGCGATCGAGCGGTCCACGTGCGTCTCCGCCGCGAAGTTGACGATCGCCTCCGGTGAGGCGGCCGCGATCGCACCAGCGACCGCCTCGGCGTCCTCGATCGCGCCACGGATGAAACGGAAGGCCGTGTCCTCGACGAGGTCGTGGAAGTTCTCCTCGCGCCCGGCGTAGGTGAGCTTGTCGAGAACCGTGACCTCGTCGCCATGCTCCCTGATGCGCTGGCGCACGAAGGTCGAGCCGATGAAGCCGGCGCCGCCGCAGACGAGGAGTCTCATGCGCGCATCATTCCAGCTTGCGCGTCATCCCAGCTTGCGCGTCAGGCCAGCCCTCGCCGCGAGGTAGCCGGCGAGGCCGTCCTGCCATGGAGGCAGTGGCAGGACATCATCACGCTCGGACTCCAGAGCCGACCAGCGGGGGCGCGGAGCGGGGCGCGGCATGCGATCGGTCGTGGTTGGGTCGACGCGACAGGAAACCTCTGCCTGGCGGAAGATCTCGGTCGCGAAGCCGTTCCAGGAGACGTGGCCGGCGCCCGCCAGGTGAACCAGGCCGTAGACCTCGCGCTCGAGCAGACCCAGCAGAGCCGGGGCGAGATGCCCCGTCCATGTCGGGCAGCCGATCTGGTCGCTCACGACCTGCACCGCCGAGCGATCGGCGGCGAGCCGCAGCATCGTCTCAGCAAAGTTTCGCCCGCCCGTGCCGAACACCCATGCGCTGCGCGCGACCGTGTGACGCTTGGAGACCGCGAGCACCTCCTGCTCACCCGCCAGCTTGCTGGCGCCGTAGACAGAGCGCGGACCCGTCCGGTCAGACTCGAGGTATGGACGCGGCGCGCCGGTCCGATCCACGCACGCCTCCCCGTCAAAGACGTAATCGGAGGAGACGTGCACGAGCGTCACGCCGGCCTCTGCGGCCGCGCGCGCGAGGTTGCCCGCACCGGTCGCGTTGACCGCGTGGGCCTCCTCGACGCTCGTCTGCGCGCCGTCCACGTCGGTCCACGCAGCGCAGTTCACCGCCGCGTCCGGGCGCACACGCGCGAACGCGCCGGCCACCGACGCCGCGTCTGTGATGTCCAGCTCCGCGCGCGTGAGCCCGATCAGCTCGTGACGAGCGCTCTCGCCCGCGCGCATCACGTCCAGGCCGAGCATGCCCGCCGCGCCTGTCACGAGCAGCCTCACAGCTGAACGGCGCTCCTGAGCCCGCCCGTGGTGAGGAGGCACCCGGGCCGAGCGGTCGCTCCGAAGCGCCTCACAGGATCGAGATGTCGGAGTTGTCGCCGACCATGAAGCGGTAAGCGCGCGGCTGGCGGTCCCCGCGGCGGATCGTCACGTTGCGTCCCAGCAGCGAGGACTCCATGCGCCCGTCGAGATCGCAAACGCTTGAGCCCGCCAGCAGGATCGAGTGCTCGACCTCTGCGCCGGAGATGACACAGCGCTCGCCGATAGCCGTGTAGGGGCCGATGTAGCAATCGCTCAGGCGTGCGCCGGCGCCGACAATCGCCGGGCCCCTGACGGTGGTCCGCTCCAGGCGCGCGCCCCGCTCGATCACCACCCGCCCGTCCACCTGCGAGTCGATCAGCTCGCCCTCCACCCGCTCCTGCAGGTTGTCCAGGATCAGGCGGTTGGCCTCGAGCATGTCCTCCAGGCGCCCGGTGTCCTTCCACCAGCCGCGCACCACATGCGGCTCCACGCGCAACCCCGCGTCGACCAGGTACTGGATCGCGTCGGTGATCTCCAGCTCGCCGCGCGGTGAGGGCTCGATCGCACGGGCAGCGTCGTGCACGCCCGCCGTGAACATGTACACCCCCACCAGCGCGAGGTCGGTCGCCGGCCGCGCGGGCTTCTCCACCAGGCGCACGACGCGGCCGACCGCTCCCGCAGCCCCCGGCGCGAGCTCGGCCACGCCATAGTTCTCCGGGTCGGGCACCGGCGTCAGCAGGATCAGCGCGTCCGGCTCGTGCTCGCGAAATGCCGCCACCAGATCGGAGATCCCGCCCTGCAGCAGGTTGTCGCCCAGGTACATCACGAACGGGCTCTCGGCCAGGAAGGGCTCCGCGGTGAGCACTGCGTGGGCCAGGCCCAGCGGCTGTTCTTGGAGGATGTAGGTGATGCGCAGGCCAAAGCGCGAGCCGTCGCCCGCCGCCGCTTCGATCTCGGGGCCCGTCTCCGGGGCGATGATGATGCCGACATCATCGATACCCGCCTGCGCCATCGCCTCGATGCCGTAGAACAGCACCGGCTTGTTCGCCACCGGCACCAGCTGCTTGGCGCTCGTGTGCGTGATCGGACGCAGGCGCGTGCCCTTGCCCCCGGAGAGGATCAATCCCTTGAGCGGCTCCACTGCGTCTGGAGCCTAGCGGGGCCGCCCCACCGGGTGGGAACTCGACGAGCCGCGTGGATCACACGTGCGCAGGCGCTGCATTGACCTCGCGCACGCGACCGACAGCCGCGCGCACCGCCTCGCGGGCATCCTCCGGCTCGAGCACGGCGGCGTCGCCGGCTTCCTTGAGAATCTCGCGGACCAGCCAGTCGATCCCGGCGAAGCTGAGCTCGACCACCACGGCGCCGTCACTCCACTCCTCGACCACGCGGCGTGCCTCCCGCGCCCAGCGGGCGCGCTCGGGCGAGACCCAGACGCGAGCGGTCGCGGACGCCGGCACCTCGCCGGTGCGCAACCAGCCGTCCACCTCGCCTGCCGGGTCAACCTCGGGGCGGGGCTCGAACTTCTCATCGGTGACCGTCACCCGCTTGATGCGGTCGAGGCGAAAATGGCGAACGCCCTCGCGCGCGGGATCAAAGGACGCTACATACCATCCCTCGCGGCCGTTCGTCAGCGCGTATGGCTGGACCGTCCGCGGCGTCAGCTCGTCCTCGTTCTCCTTGTAGTACTCGAGTTCGATCAGCCTGCGTTCCACGATCGCACTGGACACCAGACGCGCCACGCCCGAGTCATCGCCCGCCGTCGCGGCCACCTGCAGGCCCTGCTCCATGGGGTCCTCGCCCAGCGCCTCCACGATCTTCTCGCGGGCGCTGGTGAGCGAGCCCTCGGAGATGTGCTCGCCGATCAAATCGATCGCCGCCACCAGCGCCTTCGCCTCCACCGGCAGCAGTCTGGCCGGGCGGTCGAAGTTGTCGCTGTAGGGCTCCGGGTCGACCTCGATCTCACCGTCCTGCTCCTTGAACTCCGCATACAGCACGTAGGAGCCACCGCCGAAGTTCACGACGTTGAGAACGTTCACGTCCTCTCGCAACTCCTCCTCGCTGATCTGCAGGCGCTCGCACACATCGACGATCGCCACGCGCTCCTGCACGCGGCCCGCACGGATCAGAATGCTCGCCAGCGTCACCAGACGCGCGAAGCGCTCCGGCCTGATCGCGGCCTCGGGACGCACAGAGACGCCGTCCTCCTGCGAAGCGCCGCCGGTCTCGCCCCGGCGCGAGCGCGCACGTGCCGAGCCCACGATCCGGGTCCGAGCGGGCCCGCTGCTGGACGCCGCCGCGCCGCGGCCGGCACGGGGGGGCGCGGGCGGGGTCTCGCCGTGGCGCCCGCCGAGCAGCTCCAAGCGCCGCTGAAACTCCTCGAGCAGCTCCTCGGGGCCGAGTAGTCGCGCGTTGGCGCCGAGCCCGAGCACCCAGGAGATCACGCTGCGAGGACTCGAGTAGCCGGTCAGGAAGAGCGTCTCGCCGTCCTCCTGCAGAGCCTCAGCCTGACTGCAGATCTCCCCGTAGCGCCCGAAGTGACGTTCCACCTGCCACGCGATTCGCTCGGAGATGAGGACCCTCGCCACGCCGCGCTGCTCGCCCAGCTGCCAGTCGGCGCGGTTCGCATACTCCCTCGGGTCGAAGTCCGCCGGCCGATGGAAGTCGTGCTCCGCCTTCGTCGCATAGGAGACCTTGCCACGCACGCGCGAGAGACGGAAGACGCGAATGCCCTTCCGCTCGTGGGCGTAACCCAGGAGATAGAACTGACCACCCTGGAACAGCAGGTGGTAGGGGTCCACGCGGCGGGTGCTGAGCTCGTCGCGCTCCATCGTGTAGTACTCGAACAAGATCGTCTTGTTGCGGAAGATCGCCGTCTCGACCTTCGCCAGGTGAGCCGAGAGCTCGTGGCCGCCCGCCGAGGCGGTGATCCCGAGCACCACGGAACGCTGCTCGGGCGCTCCCAGCGGGCTGGGTCGTCCCCAGGTGATCTGCTGCAATGCCAAACGCAGGGGCTCCGCGTAGGCGAATTCGCCGTCCAGCAGGCTGAGCGCGGTCTGCAGCGCGGCGAGCTCCTTGTCGGTGAACGCGATCGGTGCCAGATGGAAGTTCTCCGGACGCAGCGAGTAGTTCTCCTGCTCCGCCGCTCCGTCCGCCGGTCGCTCGACGGTCAGCTGGATGCGCAGCGATTCGAGCTCCGAGCGATCCGCATAGAAGCGCCGTGCGAACGCGTCCTCGTTCATTCCGCTGTAGCCCTCCACGTCGCGCCGAATCTCCAGGGCCGTGACCGGGCGTCGCTCAGCCATCAAATAGGAGATCAGCGAGAGCTGGCGGATCAGCTTCTCGGTGTCCTTTGCCATCGACCCACAAAGATAGAAGCCGGGGGCGAGACGAATGCGCCGCCGACGACGCGTCGGCCCGCTATTTGCGGAGATTCAGGCGGCTCGCGTGCGGCGCCTCGCGCGAGCAAGCCTTCACGGACGCCGTCGCCGGTGAGAGCTACGGCGCCCGCGGAGACCTGGACGCGGGCGGGCGTCGCGGCCTCTTCCCGAGCATCGTCGGAAGGTCGGACGATGCC
>JBOGXX010000023.1:0-8504 GCA_050696475.1 Solirubrobacteraceae bacterium
CGTGAGCGCCGAGCGCGAGCGGGGCGGCGCCGGCGCGCGCGCAGAGCCTCTTCTGTGCGCTCGTCGTCCTGCTCGGCCACATCAGCGTCTCCGGCGGGGCCGGCCTCACCCAGGATCGCGTCGATCAGCTGTTCCTTGCGCAGTCTCCGAAAGCCGTCGAGACCGACCTCGTTGGCGATCGCGTGCAGGTCGGCAAGCGGGCTCGCCTGCAGCTCGGAGCGCTCGAGTACTGGCATCTGGTTCCTTCTTTCCTCGTGGTTGGGGGGGCGGTTGGCGTCCCACCGCGTTGGACAGCGGCGGGCACCCGTGTGGGCTTCAGCCTAGCGACTCGCTCGTCGGGGTCTGGTAGCGGATTTCCTCGGACAGAGCGAGATCCCTGCTCGTCTCGGCCTCGCCGGCGAGCGCGGCGCGCACCGTCAGGAAGTCCGCCGCCGCCTGCACATCGTGCACGCGAAAGACGTGTGCGCCGTGCTCCACGCCATGGGAGAGCGCGGCGAGGGTGCCGGCCGCGCGCTCGCGCGGCGGTCTTCCGGTGAGCGCGCCGACGAAGTCCTTGCGGGAGATCGCCATCAGCACCGGGCGCTCGAGCTCGTGCAGGCGCTCGAGCGCCCCGAGCAGCTCGATCGTCTGCGCCGGCGTCTTTGCGAAGTCGGGCCCGGGGTCGACGAGCAGCTGCTCGCGCTCCACGCCGCGGGAGAGCGCCAGCGCGACGCGCTCGCGCAGGAAGCTCAGCACCTCCCCGCTGACATCGCCGTAGAGATCGGGGTCCTGCAGGCGTTCGCGGGGGGCGGCGCGCGTGTGCATGATCACGAGCGCGGCGCCGGTCTCGGCGCAGACGTCCGCCAGCGCCGGGTCGCGCAGGCCGCTGACGTCGTTGACGATCCTCGCGCCCGCCTCGATCGCCGCGCGGGCGACTGCCGGCTTGTAGGTGTCCACGGACACCAGCGCCGCGAGCTCCTCGACAGCCCCGCGCACGAGCGGCACGACCCGCTCGATCTCCAGCCGAGCGTCGACCGGTGGGCGCCCGGTCGAGGCGGACTCCCCGCCGACGTCGAGAATGTCCGCGCCCGCGTCCAGCAGCTCGCGGGCGAGCGTCAGCTGGGCGTCGAGGCTGGTACGCAGGCCGGCGTCGCTGAAGGAGTCCGGTGAGGCGTTGACGATCCCCATCAGCCACGGGCGCCCGCCGAGCTCAAGCGAGAGCTCCGCGGCGCGCAAACGACGGACGGGGGATCTCACGACGCTGCCGTCGGCGGCCTGGATGCGACCCCCTGGAGGCGCTGCGGGAGGAGCACGTCGCTGCCGAGAAGCCCCTCGGCCGTTGCCTCCTCCTGGAAACGCTCGAGCTCGAGGGCGAGCCGCTCTGCGCTCCAGTCGAGCTCCCGCGCCAGTGCGGCCCCGACGCGCTGAACGGGCGCGGAGCGATCTGCGGCGGCTGCGATCGGCTCGCCCGCTGGGACTCGACTCAGCTCACGCGCGGCCAGCAGGCCGAGCCGGGTACGCCGCAGCAGCACGTCGCCGATGCTACGCGCCTGCTCGCGGCGGGCTGCCAACACCGCCTCGGCGAGGATGTCGGGAAGCCCGCAAACGATCGGCTGCGCCCACTCGACGCGCTCGGCGGCGATCGCGAGCACCTCGCGCGCGGCGTGGCCGTAGCGGGAGGCGAGCGCCTCATAGGCTGCGCTCGGGACGCCCTCCACGCGGGGCAGACCGGCGACGTCGACCGCCTGGCCGAGGGGGATCTCCTGCGTCCTGCAGGGGGCGTCGCGCGCATCGCGCTCGACGAGCCTGTCGACGGTCATCTTCGCCATCCGCCGCCACGTCGTCAGCTTGCCTCCGGTGATCGTGAGCATCCCCGAGGAGGTCTCATAGAGCTCCGCCTTGCGCGAGATGTCCACCGACTTCTTTGGGTCGCCGGTGGCGATCAGCGGGCGCACGCCGGCGAACGCGCCGGTCAGCTCGGCCGCCCGCAGGGCGGTGCCGAAGAAGGCGTTGACCGCCTCCAGAAGGTAGTCCACATCCTCGGAGGACGGCTTGATGTGCTCGAGCGGGCCCTCGTAGTCGTTGTCGGTGGTGCCGACGAGCGTGTGCCCGAGCCATGGCAGCGCGAAGATCGTACGGCCTGCGCCCGCGGGCACGATCGCCCCGCCGACCAGCGGCAGGTCCTCGTGGCGGATCGTGACGTGCGTGCCGCGGCTCGGCCGGATCCGCGGCAGGTCGGCCTCCTCGTGGAGCTCGTGGGGACTGAGCGCGTCGGCCCACACGCCGGTCGCATTGACGACGTTGGCGGCGCGCACCTCAAAGCGCTCACCGCTCTCGCAGTCGCGCGCCTGCACTCCCTGCGCACGGCCGGCGTGCTCGAGCAGGCCGGTGACATCAAGGCGATTCGCGCACACCGCGCCAAAGCGCTCGGCCTCGCCGAGGACCGTCAGCACGAGGCGCGCGTCGTCGGTCTGGCAGTCGTAGAAGAGATAGCCGCTGGTGGGCTCGCGTGCGGCCAGCGCCGGCAGCAGCTCGATCACCTCATCGCCGGAGATCACGCGATGGCGCTCGGGACTCCAGGACTCCGCGCGCCTGCGGCGCTCGCGGTCGCGCGCCATCACGTCGTAGAGGTTCAGGCCCACTCCAACCATGCGATCGGGATGCGCTCCCTCGAAGGCGGGCACCACCAGCGGCAGCGGCTTGACGAGGTGCGGGGCCAGCGCGACCATCAGCTGACGCTCGAGCAGCGCCTCGCGTACCAGCCCGAGATCGAAGTTCTGCAGGTATCGCAGGCCGCCGTGGACCAGCTTGCTGGAGCGGCTGGAGGTGCCGGAGGCGTAGTCGGCGCGCTCGAGCAGCGCGACGCTGTAGCCCCGCGTGGCGGCGTCGAGCGCGACGCCCGCGCCGGTGATGCCCCCGCCGACGACGACGACGTCGAACTCATCGTGCGCGAGTGCCGCGATCGCCTGGCTGCGCTCGATCATCGAGCGCAGTGTCGCAGAGGCGCCCTCAGAGCTCGGCGAGCGCGGCGGTAATCTCGCCGACCGCGGACTTCGCGTCCCCGAAGAGCATCGAGGTCTTCGGGTCGTAGTAGAGCTCGTTTTCGATGCCCGCGAAGCCGGGGTTCATCGAGCGCTTGATCACGATGACCGCGTGACTGTCGTTGACCTCGAGGATCGGCATTCCGTAGATCGGCGAGGACGGTGTGTTCTTGGCGGCGGGATTGGTGACGTCGTTGGCGCCGATCACGAGCGAGACGTCGGTGCGCTGGAACTCCGGGTTGGCGTCGTCCATCTCCTTGAGCTGGTCGTAGGGTACGTCGGCCTCGGCGAGCAGCACGTTCATGTGCCCGGGCATGCGCCCGGCGACGGGGTGGATCGCATAGCTGACATCGACCTGGCGCCGCTCGAGCTCCTTGGTCAGCTCACGCACGGCGTGCTGCGCCTGGGCAACGGCCATGCCGTAGCCGGGCACGATCACCACGCGGTTGGCGTAGGCAAGCTGGATGGCGGCGTCGGCGGCGCTCGTGGAGCGCACCGTGCCGGCGTGCTCGCCGGCGCCTTCCGCTCCGGCGATCGCCCCTCCTCCGCCGAAGCCGCCGGCGATGATCGCGGGGATCGAGCGGTTCATGGCCTGAGCCATCAGGCTCGTGAGGATCGAGCCGGAGGCGCCGACGATCATGCCGGCGACGATCAGCGCGGGGTTGTTCAGCGCGACGCCGGTGGCGGCCGCGGAGAGGCCGGTGAACGCGTTGAGCATCGAGATCACGACCGGCATGTCGGCTCCGCCGATCGGGAACACGACCGCGTTGCCGAGCAGCGCGGCGCACACGAGCATGCCGATGAAGAGCAGCTGCGAATGAGCCCCTGCGACCAGGTCCACGCCGGCCGCCAGCGCAAGCACGAGCAACACCAGGTTGACCACCTGCTGTGCCGAGCCGAAGGAGATCGGCCGCCCGGGGATGATTTCCTGGAGCTTGCCGAAGGCGATGTTCGAGCCCCAGAACGAAACCGAGCCGACGATCGCTGCGAACACGGAGAAGATCGCGATGTAGGTTGGCGGCGCGGTGTGGGAGGAGATGGTGGCGACGGAGTTGCGGACCGTGAGGGCGCCGTAGGTGGACCCGAGCTGGCGGAACTCGACCCACGAGATCAGCGCGACCGCGCCGCCGCCGACGCCGTTGAAGAGCGCGACCATCTGCGGCATCGCGGTCATCTTCACCTGGCGCGCAGCGGGCACTCCAACCGCGACTCCGAGGGCGACTCCGAGCACGATCAGGCCCCATTTGTGCTCATTCGGGCGAAGCAGGGTCGCAGCCACGGCAATCGCCATGCCGACGGCGGCGATGCGGTTCCCGCGGACGGCGGTGGTGGGGCCGGCGAGCCCGCGCAGCCCCTGGATGAACAGCGCGAAGGCGATGATGTAGAGAACGTCGAGAAAGCTCGTACTCTGCAGCCAGCTCGTGGCAACGGGAACGGTGATCATGATTTTCCCGCCTCGCCATCGCCGGAGGGACCCGCGTCGTTGCCTGCCTCGCTCGCCCGGGCTTTCGGCTTGGACTTGAACATCTCGAGCATGCGGTCGGTGACGAGAAAGCCGCCGACGATGTTGATCGTGCCGAAGGCGATCGCGATCACCAGGAGCGCTTCGCTGAGCGCGTCCAGGTGGAACAAGTGGCCTACTTCCGCCGTGGCGAGCAGCAGCAGGCCACCCAGCAGCACGATCCCGTGGATCGCGTTGGTGCCCGACATCAGGGGCGTGTGCAGCGTATTCGGAATCTTCGAGATGACCACGAAGCCGATGAAGCCGGCGAGCACGAGGATCGCCAGGTTGGTCGTGAGCGTGCTGGCGATCAGCATCAGGAGGCTTTCCGCGCGCCCGCTGGCGCGTCCTCGGGCGCTTCGACTGCGGCCTTGGCGCCCGGGTGCACGATCTCGCCGTCGCGCACGATGCACGCACCGTTGACGATCTCGTCGTCGAAGTCGAGCTGCAGCGAGCCGTCCTCGCCGACGAACAGCTCGAGCAGCGCCTGCACGTTGCGCGCGAACAGCTGCGAGGAGTGCTCGGCCATGCTCGCGGGCAGGTTCAGCGGCGAGACGATCTTGACGTCGTGGCGTACGACCGTCTCGCCCGGATCGGTCAGCTCGCAGTTGCCGCCGGCCTCGCCGGCGAGGTCGACGACCACCGATCCCGGCTTCATCCCTTCGATCGCCTCCGCGGTCACGAGCTTGGGCGCTGGGCGTCCCGGTACGAGCGCGGTGCTGATGACGACGTCAAAGCCCTTGATCGCATCGGTCAGGGCCTGCTGCTGGCGAACGCGCTCATCGCTGGTGAGCTCGCGCGCGTAGCCGCCCTCGCCGCTCGCCTCCAGGCCGAGATCCAGCCACATCGCGCCAAGCGATTCGACCTGCTCTGCGACCTCGGGGCGCACGTCATAGCCGGTGGTGCGCGCGCCCAGGCGCTTGGCGGTCGCGAGCGCCTGCAGCCCGGCCACACCGACGCCCAGCACGAGCACCTTGGCCGGCGGGATCGTCCCGGCGGCGGTCATCAGCATCGGATAGAAGCGGCCCATCTCCTGCGCGCCGAGCAGCGCGGCGCGATATCCGGCGATGTTGCTCTGAGAGGAGAGCGCATCCATCGCCTGCGCCCGGGAGATCCGAGGGATCGCCTCCATCGCGAACGCCGTCGCGTTGGTGTCGGCGAGCGCGCGCGTGGTCTGCGGGCTGGTGAGGGGCGCGAGGAACCCGATCAGGATCGAGCGCGAGCCGAGACCGCGGATCGCCTGCGGGTCCGGCGGCGCGATCGTGACGACGACGTCGCTGTGCCAGACCTCCGCGGCGTCCTTGGTGACCTGCGCGCCCGCCTCGACGAAGGCGGCGTCGGTCAGCATCGCGTCCGCGCCCGCGTCGCTCTGCACGACGACGTCCAGACCCCTGGCCTTGAGCTTGCTGACGACCTCCGGCACGAGCGCCACGCGACGCTCCCCCACAGCCGTCTCCTTCGGAACACCGATCCTCATATGAGGTGCGAGAACGTATCCGATCACGCGCTGCAGACGCGGCGCGGTGTGCGAGACTCGACGCTGGAGCACGCCAAGGTCCCCCGTGACAGTCAATCTGACCCGCATCTACACCAAGCTCGGCGACGGCGGCGAGACCCACCTCGGGGACATGAGCCGTGTTTCCAAGCTGCACCCGCGCGTGGAGGCCTACGGCACCGTCGACGAGCTGAACGCGAGCATCGGAGTGGCGCTGCTGGCGCCGGGGCTGCCCGAGCGCTTCGCGCAGTGGCTGGCGCGCGTGCAGAACGACCTGCTGGATCTGGGCGCGGACCTCTCGGTCCCGGAGCCCCAGGAGCAGCCCGCGGCGGACGCCTCGGCCGCTGAGGGCGCGGATCGAACGGCGCGAGGACGCCTGCGCGTGGGCGCCGAGTACACGCAGTGGCTCGAGCAGGCGTGCGACGAGATCAACGCGACGCTCGAGCCGCTGCGTTCGTTCGTGATCCCCGGAGGCACGCCGGCGGCTGCGCACCTGCATGTCTGTCGCACCGTCTGCAGGCGCGCGGAGCGGCGCACGATCGCCGTCGGGCCGCAGGTCAACCCACAGGTCGTGCGCTACCTGAACAGGCTCTCCGACCTGCTGTTCATCCTCAGCCGTGCCGCCAACGTCGAGTCCGGCGCGGGCCCGCAGACAGGGTCGGGCGGTGAGCCGCTGTGGGATCCGGGCGCGCACCATGGCTCGGGAACAGAGTCCTAGAGCTCCTGAGCGCTCGGCGTCTCCCCCTGACCCGCGAGCCGGGCGCGCCGGCGCGAGGGCCAGCGACGCTCGAGCGCACCCAGCGCGGCGACGGCGAGCGCCGCCCACAACGTCGATACGAAATAGCCACCGAGCACGTCGCTGGGCATGTGCCAGGCGAGCATCAGCAGCGCGCAGCTGACTGCGAGGACGAACAGCACTCCGACGACGCCCACCAGCGGACGCAGGCGCCGTGGCGTGACGAGCACGGCGCACAGGACGAGGATGCTCGCCGCTGTCGAGTGCCCGCTGGGCCAGGATGCGGCGCCGATGTGCACGAGGCCGATCTGCACGTGCGGGTGCGCGGCGATCGGCTTGAGTGTCTCGGTGGTGAACGGCGCCAGCGCCAGGATCGCGGCGACGGCCGCCGCCACCCGCGGGCGCTCGCGGGCGAGCGCGACGGCGACCAACGCGATGGCCCAGAGGATGAACAGCAGCGGGTTGAGCAGGCGCAGCAGAAACAAAGCGACTTCGTCGATGCCCGGTTGGCTGAGTAGCGTGAAGTCGTGAAGCAGCGCTGCGTCCTGGCGCTGCAGCGACGGCACGAGCTCGGCGAGCACCCATAGGGCTGCCAGGGCGATCAGGCAGGCGCCCGCCACACCGAGCGCGCCGACCGGCCCGAAGCCTGCGGGACGCCGGCTAAGCGACCTGGCGGACATTGCTGGGGCTGAGTAGGCCTGTATCTGCATGCTGCTGAGAAGGGTATGACGTTCGCTAAAGCTCGCTGAAAGCGCCACGGGCGCAGATCTCGAGCGGCCTGGAGACCGTTGGCGCCGGTCAGCCTGCGGCGCGAGGAAGCGCGAGCGCGCCCGCCGGGTCGAGCGCGACGGCGAAGCGGTTTGCGAGCGTGGCTTCGTCGAGCGAGCGGGCGGCGCGGTCCACGCCGAGCTGGTCGGTGCCGGTGATCACCCAGACGGGTGCTTCCTTGGGCGCGCGCAGGGCGGCGATCAGACCGGCGCCGCTGGTGAGCGTCTGTGTCGTGCTCGCTTGCGGATCGAGCAGCTGCAGCTCCTTGCCGCGCTGCGAGAATCGCGCGTAGACGCCGCTGGATTCCGGGCCGCGCTCGAGCTCCTGGGCGAGCACGCCTTCCAGCCGCGACCAGGGCGCGACCATCACGCGCAGCGTTTCCGGCGCGGCGCCGCTGCCGATCGCGGAGACGGCCGCGGGCACACCGAGCGCACGCAGCCGCGAGATCACCGTCTGGCACGCGCTGGCGGTGGCGGTGGCGCATTCGATACGCACTGGCAGGCGCTTGCCTTCCAGGCCGTTCAGGAAGGGCTCGGGGTAGGAGCCGACGACCGCGGGAACCTCCTGGGCCGCTTCGTTCAGGTCCCACCAGACGTGATCGCCGGGATGGATGGTCGTGTTGAGCAGACGCTTGGAGACGGCCAGTCCGTTGACGTAGTCGAACCACCGAAGAAAGCTGCCGCCCTGCTGGCCGGCGGCGACACCGGCGATTCGCTGCACGGTGTACGGCGAGGACCCGGCGACGACGGCGTCGTGCGCGCGCAGCAGGCCGAGAACGGTTTCGTGCGAGCCGGCCTTCAAGATCCCGCTGCGGCTGAGCACCTGGCCGCCGAAGTTGCGCGTGATCACGAGGCGCACACCGGGCGGGCCCAGCCCGATGCCGCAGCCGGCGAGCGCGAGCGCGCCCAGCAACACGCCAATCGCCGCGCTGAGCCTCGCCGCAGAGCGCCTCAACGCGCCTCGCGGTTCTCGACAGTCACAGAT
>JBOGXX010000024.1:0-3648 GCA_050696475.1 Solirubrobacteraceae bacterium
CAAGGCGCTGGAGGAGGCCGGGGTGCACGTCGTCTACGGCCAGCCCGGGTTCAAGACGCACGCCAAGTGCGTGCTCGTCGTGCGGCGCGAGGGCGACGGCGTGCGCAACTACGTTCACATCGGCACCGGCAACTACCACTCGGCCACCGCGCGCCTGTACACGGACTTCGGGCTGTTCACCACCGATGAGCAGATCGGCGCGGACGTGGCGGATATGTTCAACTACCTGACCGGCTACGGCCGTCCACTGCACTACCGCAGGGTGCTGATCGCCCCCGCCTACCTGCGCGAGGGCATCATCGCGCAGATCGAGAAGACGATCGCGGCGCATTCCAAGGAGCACCCGGCACGGATCGCCATGAAGATGAACTCGCTCGTCGACGGGCGCTGCATCCGCGCCCTGTACGCCGCCTCGCGGGCGGGTGTGCGGGTGGACCTGAACGTACGTGGCATCTGCTGTCTGCGCCCGGGGCTGCCGGGCATCTCGGAGAACATCAGGGTCGTCTCGATCGTCGGGCGTCTGCTCGAGCACTCCCGTGTATACGCCTTCGAACGCGAGGGTGAGCACACGATCTACATCGCCTCCGCCGATCTGATGCCGCGCAACCTCGATCACCGCGTCGAGCTGGCGGTGCCGATCGAGTCACAGGAGCTGCGGGCCGAGCTGCTCGATACGCTCGAGCTTGCCTTCGCCGACAACCAGAGCTCCTGGGATCTCGATGGCGAGGGGGTCTGGCACCGGCGCTCGGTGGACTCCGATCCCACCCAGCCGCAGCCACGCAGCCTGCAGCTGGAGCTCGCCGAGCTCTACGCAGCCCACGCGAGCTCCGAGCGTCACGTCAACGACGAGCGATGACGAGCACGCCGGACCCCCGTCCGCACGTGGCGATCCTGATCGTCAACGGCTTCCGCAGGGGCGGTCGATGGGCTCAGCACAACCTCGAAGAGGCGCTGCGATACCCATGGATCGACATCTGCCTGAGCCAGATCGAGCGCCACTCCGGGGCCTGGCGCTACGAGGTGTTCATCTTCGACAACTCCCATCTCGAGCTGCATCGCACGCTGATGGAGAAGCACGAGCAGGTGACCATACGGCCTCACCGCGGACTGGCGGCAGTGGCTCGTCTCGCCGGTCGCCTGCCGGTGCGTGGCGCCGGACGCCTGATGGAACGTACGCACCCGGGCGCCCTGGATTATCTCGCACGCACGCTGCCGAGGGAATTCGACTACATCGTGACTCTCGATAATGACTCTTTCCCGGTGCGAGACGACTGGCTGGACGTGCTCGTCGGCGGATGCGAGGCCGGCGCGGCCCTGAGCGGCGTCTACAGGGACGAGATGGCCCCGGCAATCGCTCCGTTCATCCATGTCAGTGGCCTGTGCATCAGGCCGCAGGACCTCCGTGCGCTGGAGGTGTCGTTTGGCCAGGGGGCTCGCCCGGAGCTCGAGCACAACCAGGACGTCGGACAGAGGATCACCTACGAGCTGACCCGCCGCGGTCGTACGCTCGCACCGCTGAGGCGCAGCAACGCGCTCAACTACCACTTCCTGATGGGTGGCCTCTACGGAGACGTCATCTACCACCACGGCGCGGGGAGTCGAAAGGGCAAGTTCTGGACCTCGACCGACCGCGACGCGGATCAGCGGGTCAACGCTGCGCTGCGCAAGGCGGCATTCGCGGATCTCGATGGCCTCGTCGCGACACTGCGCGGAGACTCCCCCGAGACATTCGATCTGCCGCTGCTCGACCCGGGGTCGGTTGCCGAGCCCTCTCAGGCGCAGGCCACGGCAAACGCCTCCAGCCCCGATGTGAGCTCGCCCGCCGACTGAGGGTCGGGCGAGCGTCGGCGAGCTCAGGGCTGTTGCCGAGCCCGCTGCACGCGCGGCGCAGCGCGCGACGGCCGTCGCGTCGGCGTGTTCGCGACGAACAGCAATATCGCCATCCCGCAGACGAGCGCCAGCAGACCGACGGGGCTGGGGGCATACTTGGCGACGACGTGCCACCACCACACATCAGGTACCTGCAGGGCTTCGGCGCTCGAGGCGATGCCAATGCCAGAGCCATGGACGATGCCGTGGAAGGCGGACTCCCACACCCCGACGATCGGGTCCGGCGCACGGGGATCTTTGCCCACGGCCGCAACGACGGCGCTCCAGTCGACCAACATCAGCGGCAGCTGAATGAGCACACCGAACGCCGCAATCGCGTATCCGAGGGCCCTGGGGATCAGGCCCTGCTCGATCGTCGCCACCCCTGCCAGGAACAGAACAGGGAAGAGCGGCACGATATAGCGCGGACCCCAGGCGAGGTTCGCAGCCCAGCCATGAGTCAGGCAGACCAACGCGACGTAGGCGACCGCCGAGCAGAGGCTGACGATCCACGCCGCTCGCCTCCAGCCTGACGAGCGCCTGATGTACAGGAGCGCACCGAAATATGCCAGCAGGCATATCGGAGCACAGAACAGCAGCCCATGGGTGAAGCCGAAGAACATGCGCGTCGTCCCCAGCCAGTAGCTGACGCCGAGATGCAGCTCGTTGTTGGAGGGAAACTCTGGCGCCGCCTGTCCCGGGCGCCAGAAGATGCCGGTCCGCAGCTGGTTGTAGGCGAAGGTCGGCAGCACGAAGACGAACAGCAGCAGCGCCGCACCTGCCAGATGCCGGCGAGGGAGGGACCTGAGCGTCGGAAGTAGCGCAGCAATTGCCGCGATGGTGAGAAATGGCAGCAGCGTGTAGCGACACAGCCCCGCCGCGCCGACCGCCGCGGCAGCACCGTAAACGCACCGGGTGGGGCTGGCTCGCTGCAGCCTGCACCTGATCACGAACCATGCGAGCACTGCGACGAAGGTCGCCGCGGGCAGCACGTTCCACACCCCATTGACGTACGCGAGGAAGCCGGTCCCGAAGAGGAACACCAGTGACCACCACCACGCCCGACTGCGCTCCGCGAGCAGCTCCGACAGCGACAGAAAGACAAACGCGATGGCGATGCCGCCGAGCAGCGCGAAGGTCAACGACGCGCCGGCCTTCGCGTCGGGTGAGAGCTGCGCGAGCGTGGTCGGGTCTTCTGCACCAGACGCGGCCGCAGCGCAAGCTGCTGGAAGCACCAGCAGCGTGGCACCGATGTCGTTCGCGTCATACCAGACCCCGGTCTTGACTCGAAAGTCCTTCGGCGCGAAATCGTGATCGATCCGGTGACTACTGCCGATGTTCCCCGTCACGCAGAAGTGAAGCGCCTGTGCGAGCTGGGAGCCACCGTCGATCGAGGACATCTGTCCCGATGCCAGCAGCAGGCAGAGCGTGATCAAACAGGCACAGGCGATCCTGCGATCCGTGCCAAACCAGGTAACGCGCCCCCGCCGCTCCCCCTTTGGGTGTTCGCTCGCCATTGACACCGTGCCGCCTCCTCGCGCGCTCCCCGACTGGCCGCGCGAGGTTCATCCGCCTCCGAGCCCGGTTGACATCCTTTGACCTGCGTCGAAAATATACACGAGCCTCGCTGCCCCCTGGAAGTCGTCAAGCGCGGCCAGCGAGGCACACCACGGGGGCAGCCGAAGCCCTCAGTTCGCGCGGCGCTGGCACGCTCCGCCGAGCGCGCGCGCCCGGCTCGTGGCGGGGATATCCACCGCCACCACGTCGCGGCTAGTACGC
>JBOGXX010000025.1:0-5812 GCA_050696475.1 Solirubrobacteraceae bacterium
CCCACCTCCTCGAGTGGCAGGGGATCGACGTCCACGCGGATCTCGCCCGCGGCGGCGCCCTCGGCGAGCCGCCGGTATGCCTCGCGTTTGATCTCAGGCGGGGCGGCGAAGTTCGTGTGCCCCATGATCACGAGCATCTTCCCCCTGATCGCCGCCGAGGGAACGCGCGCCTCGCTGGCGGCGCCCGCTCCCAGCTGCACGATCCGCGCACCGAAGCTCGCCGCGTTGACGGCTGCAACGAACGGCTCGCCGAACAGCGGGTCGAGGACCACATCGATACGACCTTCCGCTGCATCCGCGAGCGCCGTCGGCAGATCCCCGGGATCGCCCAGGCGCACGGCCGCGTCCGCGTTCAGCTCCAGGCAGCGCTCGAGCCCCTCCTGCTAGCGCGCGGCAGCACCGACGCGCGCAGCGCCCAGCAGCTTCGCGGCCTGCACCGCGATCTGCCCGAGCACGCCGCTGGCGGCGAGCACCAGCACGTGCTCACCCGCTTTGAGCTCGGCCCGCCAGCTCAGCGCGAGCCACGCCGCCAAGCCGGAGATCCCGAGCGCGACCGCGATGCCATCCTCGACCCCGTCGGGCACCGGGTAGGTGTGGCTGGGATCGACGAGCGCCCGCTGCGCCATCGAGCCGAACGGCGTCACGGGCGCGTCGAAGTAGACGCGCGCGCCGTCGAGCATGCCAACGCCCTCGCGGCCGGCGATCGATGGAAGCGGCGGCTTGCCCGCATAGAAGCGCCCCGCGCAGATCGCCACATCCACAGGGTTCAGGCCTGCGGCGAGCACGTCGAGAGCCGCCTGATCGGGCCCCGCGGAGGGCTCCTCGAACTCGCCCGCCACGGGCACACCGTATTCCTGAAGGACGGCCGCTCTCATCGTCTGATCCTAGGCACAAAGCTCCTGACGCGCGCCTCCGCGAGCGCCGTGCGCGCGGCCGCGCCCCCTGGGACACCGTGCACCGCCCCGCCGGGGAACGCGGCCGCGCTGCCGATGTAAAGACCGCGCGTCGGCGTGCGGTAGGGGACCAGCGACGCCACCGGGCGGAAGATCACCTGCTCGAGCGAATAGCTGCCACCGCCGACGTCGCCGCCCTGGAGGTTGGCGTTCCGACGCTCGAGGTCCGCCGGCCCGAGCACGTGGCGTGCCAGGATCAGGTCGCGAAAGCCGGGCGCGAAGCGCTCGACCTGAGCCTCCATGCGCTCCACCTGACGGTCGCGCTCGACCACCCAGTCGACGCCGTGCCCTCCGTGCGCGTAGGCCCACGCGGTGTGCTTGCCGGCGGGGGCGCGCGAGGGGTCGGCGAGCGACTGCTGGCCGAGCAGCATGAAAGGTCGCTCGGGCAGCGCGTCCCGGATCGGCGTCGTCGCGAGCACCTCCGGCGCCGAGCCGCACACGTGCACAGTGCCGGCTTCGCGCACCGGCGGCGCCGACCAGGGGATCGGCCCGTCGAGCGCCCAGTCGATCTTCAGCGTGGCCGGCCCCAGGCGGTAGCGGCGCAGGGCGCGGGCATAGCGCGCCGGCAGCCCGTCGCCGGCGAGCGTCGCCAGCGAGCTGGGCATCAGATCCGCGACCACCACCGGCGCAGCGACGCGTTCCCCCCCATCTATCTCCACCCCTACCGCCCGGCCGCGCTCGACCGCGATGCGCGTGACCTTCGCGCCGGTGCGCAGCTCGCCCCCCAGCTCGCGCATGTAGGAGACGAGCGCCTGCGCCAGCCGCCCCGCGCCGCCTTGCGGGCTCGGCCATCCGACCCCGTGCCCGAGAAGGTTGAGGTATGCGACGGCGATCGCGCTGCCACGCGCCGCGGGCGGCACGTCGGAGTGCATCGCCGATCCGTACAGCCAGGCGCGGTTGCCATCGCCCGCGAACAGTTCCCCGCCGAGCTCGAGCGCGGAGCGAAACAGCAGGCGCGTGAAGCCGATGGTCCCCCGCGGGCCGAGGCCGAAGGCCAGGCGCGTGGAGCCCACCACGGGCGGGAAGCCGCCGAGCATCGTCTGCACCAGCGCATCGAAGTGGCGCAGCAACGGCGCCGCAAACGCGCGCCAGCGCTCACCGTCGCCGGCGTGGATCATGTCGAGGCTGGCCGCCGTGCGCTCGAGGTCGCGGTACAGCGCAGCCGCGCTGCCGTTCGGCAGCGGATGGGCCAGGCACGCCTGCGGCTGCACCCAGCGCAGGCCGTGACGTTCCAGCGGCATCTGCGCGAACACCGGCGAGGCCGCTGCCGCCGGGTAGACGGATGAGAACGTGTCGTGGTGGAAACCAGGCAGCGTCAGCTCCTCCGTGGTCACGGCGCCGCCGGGCCGCGCCGCCGCCTCGAGCACCAGCACGCGCCAGCCCGCCCGGGCCATGACGATCGCAGCCGACAGGCCGTTTGGGCCCGACCCGACGACCAGCGCGTCGTAGCTCATGCGCGCCAAGGATATGGACCCGGGTAACGCGCAGCCTGGACAGCACGATGCAGTTCGCACATAATGGCGCTCGCATGCGCCGCGGGAGCTCTGTCACCTCGTCATCGCGGAGTCCCTCCGAGGCGATCCAGCGCGCCGGGCGGAGGCTCCGCCGCCAGCAGGCCAGGACCCGCGAGCGCACGGCGCTGCAGGAGCTCTTGAAGAACCACCGGCACACGAGCCCGGACCGGAGCTGAGCCGGTTGCAGATCCGCTTCTGCGGCGTACGGGGCTCGCTCCCCGCGCCGGGCCAGGACTTCGTTCGCTACGGCGGGCACACATCGTGTCTGGCGCTCTCACACGACGGCACCGACGCGCCGACGCTGCTGCTCGACGCGGGCGCCGGCCTGAACGCCGTCAGCAAGCTGCTCGGAGAGAGGCCGTTCAGCGGCACGATCCTGCTCAGCCACCTGCACTGGGATCACATGCACGGACTGCCGTTCTTCGCCGGTGCCGACCGGCCGGACTCGAACGTGAGCGTGCTGGTGCCCGACCAGCAGGACGGCCGCGACGCGACCGAGCTGCTCGCGGGTGTGATGTCGCCGCCGTACTTCCCGATCGGCCCCACCCAGCTGCGGGGGGGCTGGTCGTTCGCGACGGTCGCCGCCGGCGAGCTCCAGGTCGAGGGCTTTCAGGTGCTCGCACGCGAGATCCCGCACAAGGGCGGGCGCACGTTCGGCTACCGCATCGGCGACGGGCACTCGACGCTCACCTACATGCCCGACCACTCCCCCACGACGCTCGGCCCCGGCGAGGACGGCTACGGCGAGTACCACTCCGCCGCGCTGGAGCTCGCCGCGGACACCGACGTGCTCGTGCACGATGCACAGCTGTTCCCCGAGGACTTCGCCGCGGAGGGCAGCTTCGGGCACTCCGTCGCCGACTACCCCGTCGGCCTGGGCGCCCGCGCGGGCGCGCGTTCGGTGGTGCTGTTCCACCACCGCGTGAACCGCACCGACGATGCGCTCGACGGGCTCGCCCGCAGGCTCGGGAAGGGCTCGCCCGCGGTGAGCGTGGCGAGCGAGGGCACCGTTCTCGATCTCTAGCCGAGCTTCCGCGCCGGCGCCTGCGAAGATCGTTCAGATGTTGCGGCGTGCGAGCCCGCGAGCCGTCGGTGGCCGTCTACCCCGACAGCGACAAGATCGGCGTGTGGCCCGGCAACGACGAGGACACGGTGATGCTCCACCGCGCGGATGACGCCGTGGACTGCTACGACGGCGAGAGCTGACGTAGCGCGCCGCCTCAGCGCGGCGCGGCGCCTGACCTCGTCGGCCACGGGCACCGCCACGGCCACCTCTCCCAGACCGTTTTGGCGGACGGCGACGTGGGTAGAAGCTCCCGGGAAGGGAGCGATCCTGGGGAGAGACAGGCAGCGCGTCGCGGCCCGCGCCATGACACCTCGCTGCTTATAACTTGAGCACGAGCTTGCCCGTGTTCTCGCCGCTGAACAGTCGCAGCAGCGTGGCGGGGAAGCTCTCCAGGCCCTCCGCGATGTCCTCGCGAGATACGAGCTTTCCTGCGGCGAGCCAACCAGCCATCTCCTGCACCGCCTCGCCATAGCGGTCGAGGTAGTCGGACATGACGAAGCCGGTCATGCTCGCGTGGTTGACGAGCAGCGAGAGATAGTTGGCCGGCCCGCGCAGGCCCTCGGCGGAGTTGTACTGGGAGATCGCACCGCAGATCACGACGCGTGCCCGGCGCGCGAGGTGCGCGAGCGCGGCGTCGAGGATCTCCCCACCGACGTTGTCGAAGTAGATATCGATGCCATCCGGACAGGTGCTGCCGAGCGCAGCGTCGACATCCTCGGACTTGTAGTCGATGGTCGCGTCGAAGCCGAGGTCCTCCCGCAGGTGCTCGCACTTGGCCAGACCGCCCGCGATCCCCACGACGCGACATTCCTTGAGCTTGGCGATCTGCCCCACGAGCCCGCCCACGGCTCCCGCCGCACCGGAGACGAGGACCGTCTCACCCGGCTTGGGGCGTCCGATGTCGAGCAGCCCGAAGTAGGCGGTCACGCCGGGCATCCCCAGCGTGCCGAGATACACCGGCAGAGGCGCGAGGCTCGTATCGACCTTTACCACGCCCTTGGCGCCGGCGATCGCATACTCCTGGACGCCGAGCAGTCCACCGACATGGTCGCCCACGGCGACGTCCGGGTCGTTGGATGCGACCACCGCGCCCGCGGAGAAGGACCGCATCACCTCGCCGATGCCCACCGGGGCGATGTAGGAGCGGGCATCGTTCATCCAACCGCGCATCGCCGGATCGAGCGATATGTACTCGACCTTGACCAGCACCTCCCCGTCGCCGGGCTCCTTGACGGGTTCCTCGGTGTAGCTCCAGTCACTGGCCTTGGGCAGCCCGACCGGGCGGGCGGCGAGACGAAACTGGTGGTTGACTGCGTCCATTGCATGGCCCCTCGATCGTTGCGGTGGGGCAGCCCCCACCTGCTGTAGGACACCATATCCGCGGCGCGCGCAAGCGCGGTCGAGAGCGCTCGGCGTCTGGTGCCGGCGAGCCGGGCCGGATGCGCACGAGCGAGGGCCGTCGTGAGAGTATTTCGCCGCCAGACGCGAGCGAGGGACGCGGGCGAACCTGGTTCGGACCGACCCCATTCACAGCACCAAGCAAGGAGCCACCCATGCCAGACATCGAGTTTCAGACCAGCGCCGGCAGCGCGCCCGGATACCTCGCCGTACCCGACCGCGAGCGCGGCCCGGGGGTCGTGGTCATGCAGGAGTGGTGGGGCTTGGACGAGCACATCCGCTCCGTCTGCGACCGCTTCGCCGCCGAGGGCTTCTACGCTCTTGCCCCTGACCTCTACCGTGGCGAGACGACCACGCAGCCGAGCGAGGCCGAACAGAAGATGATGGCGCTCTCGATGAGCCAGGCCGAGAAGGACATGTGCGGCGCGGCCGAGTTCCTCGCCTCACGCCCTGGCTTCGAGGGCCCGGGCCTCGCCACCGTCGGCTTCTGCCTCGGCGGCGGGATGGCGGTGTGGGCGGCCGCGACCTGCCCGAACATCGCCGCGACGGTCAGCTACTACTACGTGATGCCGCACGGCAAGCCGGACTTCAGCCGCATCGACGGCCCGGTGCTCGCTCACTTCGGCACGGCCGACGCATTCATCCCGAAGGAGGACGCCGAGAAGCTCGAGTCCGAATTGCAGGAGGCCGGGGTGCACGTGAGCCTCCATTTCTACGAGGGCGTGGGGCACGCGTTCTTCAACGACACCAACCGGCTGGGCACCTACGACCCGGTGCAGGCGCAGACATCATGGGAGCGGACGCTGAGCTTCCTGCGCTCGGCGCTTGCCTCCTGAGACTCGCAGCGGCGCTCGCGACCCTGCAGCCAGCTTGTCGAGACT
>JBOGXX010000026.1:0-2391 GCA_050696475.1 Solirubrobacteraceae bacterium
CATCTGTCTCCCGGCCAGAAGCGTAGTCCCGTTGCACAGCCGGTGCCAGCGAGATGCATGAAACTCCGACGAGGCGCCGCGCCCCGGGGCCCATAGACTTGATCGCATATGGCCGCAAGCGCGTGGACATGACCTCCTCAACCAGCCCGACGGCTGAGCGTGCGGACGGGCCCGGCGCCCCGGCGTGGCCTTCGGGCGTGCTCTCTGCGCAGAGGCTGCGCGAGGCGATCGCCGGCGGCTGGCTCGTCGCGGATCCCTGGCGAATACCGGGAGAGTCGGTTCAGCCCGCCAGCCTCGACCTGCGCCTCGGGGAGCAAGCGTGGGCGCTGCGCTGCAGCTTCCTCCCCGACAGCGACTCAACCGTGGAGCAGAAGGTCGAGGACATCGCCTTCGAACGGATCGACCTGCGCGACGGCGCCACGCTGGAGCGCGACCGCCCTTATCTGGTTCCGCTGATCGAGCAGCTGCGGCTGCCGCACGAGATCCGCGCGAAGGCCAACCCCAAGAGCTCAACCGGGCGCCTCGACGTGTTCACGCGCGTGCTCACCGACCGCAGCCACCGCTTTGACGAGATCGCCCCCGGCTACCACGGCAAGCTCTACCTGGAGGTCGTCCCGCGCACGTTCGCGATCCGGGTCAAGACCGGGCTGGCGCTGAACCAGGTGCGGCTGATGTCCGCAGACGCCCGCCTCAGCGATCCGGCCCTGCTCGACCTGCACGCGCGCTCGGCGCTCCTCTACATCGACTCCAAGCCGGTCCCCGCCGGGCAGCTGTCGCTCGCCGACGGCCTGTTCCTCAGCCTCGACGTCTCCGGCGACGCAGAGGCGATCGTCGGCTATCGCGCCAAGAAGAACAGCCTGCCAATCGATCTCACCAAGGTCGGCGTGCTGCGCTGGCGCGACTATTGGGAGCCCGTACATCCGGAGCAGGGCAGGCGGATCGTGCTCGAGCCGGAGGTCTTCTACCTGCTGCTGTCGGCCGAGGGAGTCAGCATCCCCCCGTCATACGCTGCTGAGATGCTCGCCTACGACCCAACCGCCGGCGAGCTGCGCACTCACTACGCGGGCTTCTTCGACCCAGGCTTTGGCTACGCGGCAGCGGCCCCCGGCGCGGCGCACGGCAGTCGCGCCGCGCTCGAGGTGCGCGCGCGCGACGTGTCCTTCATGGTCGAGCACCGCCAGCCGGTCTGCAAGCTCGCCTTCGAGCGCATGGCCGAGGTGCCCGACGTCCTCTACGGGGAGGACATCGGCTCCAACTACCAGGGCCAGCTGACGATGCTGAGCAAGCACTTCCTCGAGCAACGTTACTAGTAAGGGCAGGCCAGTTTCCAGGTCCGGGGAATCCCCGGCCCGGGCTTGGCTGCGGTGAACTGAAGCGTCAACCGCTGAGCCCCCTCGGCAGTGTCTCCGCAGCGCGGTCGCGCCTGCGCGCAACCGTGCCCTCCCTCTGGGACTCACTCCGAGGCAACCTCTGACAGCTCCACCTCTACGGCGAACTCGCGATCCTCGATCCGCTCGAGCAGTTCGATCGAGCCCGCCCCCAGCAGGTCGTCCTCGCCCAGCGCCAGCGCCGCCAGGCGCTCGGCCGTGTCGCGCACGACCACGCGCGTGACCGGCGCGCGCATCGCCCTACGCGCCTGGGACTTCGCCTTGCGCACCTCCCGCAGGACGTCCGCCGTCACCTCCAACGCCACCTCCTCCTGCGCGCGCGCCGCGCCTGCCAGCGCTTTCAGCTCGGCCGCGTCCGGCCACTGCGAACGATGCACCGAGCCCGCCTGCCACCACGACCACACCTCCTCGCACACGAACGGCAGGAACGGCGCGAACAGGCGCTGGAAGACCGACAGCGATTCCCGCAGCGCCAGGCTCACCGACGCGCTCACCTGCGGGTCGGGGTCATAACGACGGCCCTTCACCAGCTCCAGGTAGTAATCGCAATACCACCAGAAGAAGCTCTCCGCGCGCTCCAGCGCACGCGCGTAGTCATACCCCTCAAAGCAGTCGGTCGCCTGCGCCGTGACCGCTCCCAGCCGCGCGATCAACGCCCTGTCGAGCGGATGCGTGAGCGACTCGCCAGAGGCCGGCAGCTCGGCCAGCGCGAACTTCGACGCGTTCAACAGCTTCACCGCCAGGCGCCGGCCCACCTTCATCTGCTGCTGGTCAAACGCCGTGTCCGTGCCCGGGCGGCCGTTGGCCGCCCAGTAGCGCGCCGCGTCCGCGCCGTGCTCCTCGAGCAGATGCATGGGCGTCACCACGTTGCCCTTGGACTTCGACATCTTCTTGCGATCCGGGTCGAGCACCCAGCCCGAGATCGCAGCGTTCGCCCACGGCAGCTCGTCGTAGTCCAGGTGCGAGCGCAGGATCGTCGAGAACAGCCACGTCCTGATGATGT
>JBOGXX010000027.1:0-2545 GCA_050696475.1 Solirubrobacteraceae bacterium
CCCTCGATCAGCGCGTAGAGCCCGCCCGTGCCGCCTCCAAAGCGCCGCGCCGCATCGTCGTGGGACGTGCGGTGGCCGCGCCCGACGGCCGCCTCGTTGAGCACCCCGAGCGCGGTGAAGTCCTCCAGGAGATACCAGTCCTCATAGCCGCGTGCCCCGGAAAGCCAGGGGATCGAGGGCACCCGGAAGCTCGCCGAGCCGCACATCCCGATCGGACGGTTGCGAGCGAGCGAGCGGTGGAATCTGAGCTGGGCCTGCTCGTATGCGTGCGCGCCCGTGGGGTCCAGCGGACGGTGCCAGAAGAGATAGGCCAGCACGGCGAGACGCGGCCTCGCTCCCGCTCAGAAGGCGGGCTCGATCCAGTCCATGTGCGAGCGCAGCTCCGCGCCGACATGCTCGACCTGCGTGTCGGCCTGCTCGGCGCGCATCCGCCGGAAGTTCTCCTGTCCAGCGCGGTTCTCGGCGATCCACTCGCGTGCGAACTCGCCCGATTGGATCTCCTCGAGGATCTGCTTCATGCTCTCGCGCGTCTGCTCGGTGATCACGCGCCTGCCGCGCGTGTAGTCGCCGTACTCGGCCGTGTTGGAGATCGAGAAGCGCATGCCCGCCAGCCCCTTCTCATACATCAGATCGGCGATCAGCTTGAGCTCGTGCAGGCACTCGAAGTACGCCATCTCCGGGTCATAGCCGGCGTTCACGAGGGTCTCGAAGCCGGCCTGGACGAGCTCCGAGGCGCCGCCGCAGAGGACGGCCTGCTCGCCGAACAGGTCGGTCTCGGTCTCGTCCTTGAAGCTCGTCTCGATCACGCCGCCGCGCGTGCAGCCGATGCCCTTCGCGTACGCCAGCGCCAGCGCGCGGGCGCTCCCGCTCGCGTCCTGCTCAACCGCGATCAGGCCGGGCACGCCGCTGCCTTCGGTGTACTGCCGGCGCACGAGGTGTCCGGGGCCCTTCGGGGCGATCATGCCGACGTCCACCCCTGCAGGGGGCTCGATCTCGTTGTAGTGGATGGAGAAGCCGTGGCCGAACAGCAGCATGTCGCCCTCGGCGATGCCGTCTCGAATCTCTGACTCCCACACCTGGCGGTGAAGCTCGTCGGGAAGCAGGATCATCACGAGGTCGCCGCGGCTGGCGGCCTCGATGACCGGCAGCACCTCCAGGCCCTGTGCGCGAGCCTTCTCCACCGACGCGGAGTCCTCGCGCAGGCCGACCACGACGTCGACACCGGAGTCCTTGAGGTTCAGCGCGTGGGCGTGGCCCTGCGAGCCGTAGCCGATGATCGCGACGGTCTTGCCGTCGAGGAGGGTGAGGTCTGCGTCGTCGTCGTAGATCATTGCCCGCAGGCTATCCGACCGGAGGCGCGCAGGCCGCCCTCGGACGATTCGGCCTCCGCGCGCGGCTCGCAGCCGGGTGGGCCGGCCGAGCGCGCCGGTCAGGCGCTGGCGCAGAGCACCAGCGTGCGCCCGGGTATCTCGAGTGTCCCGTCGGCCGCTGTGAACGCCGCGAAGCGCTCAGCCAGCGAGGCCTTGATCTCATCCATCTCCTCGGCGGGCCGGGAGAGCACGGCGTCGTGGAACTCGCGCGAGAGGTCGAGCGTCGTCTCCCACAGCTCGTCGAAGTCCGGATGGCGGCGTGGCAGCTCGAGCGCCTCGATCTCGATCTCGGCGAAGCCCGCCTGTGCGACCAGCTCGCGCAGGGTCTCTGCATCGCCCAGTGCGAACGGCCCCGGTCGCGACTCGGAGCTCTCGCGCGGCGTCGGCGCGAGGCCGCGCTCGATCAGCTCCTGGGCGGGCAGCAGCGCCCACGGGTTGCTCTGCACGGAGTCCCACACGGCGAGCGCGAGCCGTCCCCGTGAGGCGAGCACGCGTCGCGTCTCGCCCAGCGCCGCCGCCGGGTCGGCCATCAGCATGTATCCCCAGCGGCAGAGCACCGCGTCGACGCTCGCCAGCGGCAGGTCGATCGATTCGGCGTTCAGGGTGCGAAACTCCACGTTGCCGAGGCCCAGCTCGAGCGCCCGCGCACGGGCACCCTCGAGCATCCCGTCAGCCTGATCGGAGACGATCACGCCGCCACCGGGAGCGACGAGCTCGGCGGCGAGCATGCCCGTCTCCCCCACCCCGCCTGCAAGCTCAAGCACACGCTCGCCCGGCTGCAGCGACAGCGCGTCGAGCATCCGCTGGGAAACCGCCGCCGCGTAGCGGCGCATCGTCTCCTGGCGGCGCACCCAGCCCGGCGCGGCCGCTTCCCAGCCTTCCAGGCTCGCCCGGCGGTAGGCCTCGGCGTCGAAGCTCACCGCAGCTCCCTGCGCAGGAGCTTGCCCGAGCGTGTGCGCGGCAGCGGCGAGTCGCTCAGCGAGAGGTGCTTGGGCACCTTGTACGGCGCCAGCGCCGCGGAGCAGTGCGCGCGCAGCTCCTCGGCGTCGAGTCGGGCGCCCTCGCGTGCGACGACGATCGCCGTCACGGCCTCGCCCCAGCGGGGGTCGGCGCGGCCGAGCACCGCGGCCTCCAGCACCTGCGGGTGGGCCTCCAGAACCGCCTCGACCTCCGCC
>JBOGXX010000028.1:0-5294 GCA_050696475.1 Solirubrobacteraceae bacterium
GCCGGGCTGTCGCTGGCCTGGGACGTCGAGGGCGTTGGCATTGCACGGCTCCTCTCTAGATCTCCTCGAGGGCAGCCGCAAGCCTACGGATGCCCTCCTCGATGGCGGGCTCGGCCAGGTTGCCGTACCCCAGCACGAGCGCGTCGGTGTCCGGCGGCGACTCGATCAGGTGCTGGGAGAGCGGGTACACGCCCACCGAGCGCTCCGCCGCGAGCACCAGCAGCCGGTCGGGGTCGACCGCGTCGGGCAGCCGCACGAGCGCGTGCAGGCCCGCCGAGATGCCGCTGACGTGCGCACCTGGCAGCTCGCGCGCGATCGCCGCGATCAGCGCGTCGCGCCGGGCGCGGTTGCGCCGGCGGAGCTTGCGCAGGTGCCGGTCGTAGGCGGCCGTCTCGAGCAGGCGTGCGAGCGCCAGCTGGTCGATCGTCGCCGAGCCGAGATCGTCGAGGAGCTTGGCCTCGAGCACGGCGCCCAGCAGCGAACCGGGCACCGCGAGCCAGCCGAGCCGCAGCCCGGGAGCGAGCGCCTTGGACGTCGTGCCCATATACACGACATGCTCGGGCGCAAGTCCCTGCAGCGCTCCCAGCGGCGCGCGGTCGTAGCGGAACTCCGCGTCGTAGTCGTCCTCGATCACCAGCCCGCCGGCCCGCGCCCACCCCACGAGCGTGCCGCGACGGCGCGGTGAGAGCACCACCCCGCTCGGGCACTGGTGCGCGGGCGTCGTGAGCACCGCCGGCACGTCGAGCGAGACGAGCGCGTCGACGTCGAGGCCGTGCTCGTCGACGGGCACGCCGCGCACCTCGAGGCCCGCGTACGCGAGCACCGCGCGGTGCGGCGGAAGGCAGGGATCCTCCACGGCGATCGCACGGGCGCCTGTGCGCACGAGCGCCCGGCCGAGCAGCGCGAGCCCCTGGGTGGCACCCGCGCAGACCACGATCGAGTCCGGCTCGGCCACCACGCCGCGCACGCGGCGCAGGTAGGCCGACAGCTGGGCGCGCAGCTCGGCGGCGCCGCGCGCGTCCGGATAGGCGAACGCGCTCGCAGGCGCCGAGCGCAGCACGTCGCGCAGCGCGCGCGACCAAAGCGCCCGCGGGAACGACGCGAGGTCGGGCGCGCCGGGGAAGAAGTCGAATTGGAGCGGACGCGCGTGCGCCCGCGACGGGGCCGGGTCGGCCGCGCTCGCGGCCGAGGCGACGTACGTGCCTCCTCCCCTGCGCGCCACGAGATAGCCCTCGGCCAGCAGCTGGGCGTAGGCGTCGACGACCAGCCGGCGCGAGACCTCGAGGTCGCTCGCCAGCGAGCGCGAGGACGGCAGGCGACTCCCCGCAGGCAGCGTTCCGTCGCGCACGAGCTCGCGCACGCGATCCTCGAGCTGTGCGCGACGGCGGCTGCCGCGCAGCTCGATCAGCAGCTCCGGACCATAACTGGTACCTGTATCTAGCGTCGAACTGGTCACTTTCTGGGTACCACGTTGCCCTAGAATAACGCCCATGTCAAGCGGCGGCGCGAGCGCCTCGAGCGTACGACGGCCCGCCGCGCATCCCCCGACTGCGGAGGCACGACCATGACCAGGATCGACGGCGTATCTGCCAAGAACGCCGGCCCGCTCGTACGGCTCGTCTACCGACTCTCGCGGCGCCAGCTGGGGCGCGACGTGGACCCCATCGCCGTCTACGCGCACGCGCCGGGACTGCTCGTCGGCTACGGCATGCTCGAGCAGGCGACCGCCAAGCAGCATCGCGTGGATGAGCATCTGAAGGCGCTCGCCGAGCTCAAGGCGGCGGCGGTCGTCAACTGCGAGTTCTGCTGCGACATCGGCTCCTCGATCGCGCGCGAAGCGGGCGTGAGCGAGCAGCAGCTGCTCGCGCTTCCCCGCTACCGGGAGTCGGAGGAGTTCGGCGAGCTCGAGCAGCTCGTGCTCGACTACGCGACCGCGATGACGCGCACGCCCGCCACGGTCGCGGACGAGCTGGTGGCGAGCCTGCGCGAGCACTTCGACGAGCGCCAGCTGGTCGAGCTCACGCACGTGATCGCCCTCGAGAACCTGCGCGCCCGTTTCAACAGCGCCCTCGACATGACGCCTGCCGGCTTCAGCGAGGGGATGGTGTGCGCGGCTCCCGAGCGGCCGGCGAACGCGGCGAGCGTCGAGCCCGGCGCCGAGACGGTCATCGCGGCATGAGAGTGTTCGCCGCATTGACGCTGTCCGCGGCATGAGGGTGTTCGTAGCCGGGGCAACCGGCGTCATCGGGCGCCCGTTGCTGCGAATCCTGATCTCCGAGGGTCACGAGGTCACCGGCATGACGCGCTCATCGGCCAACGTGCGGGCGCTGCGGGCCGCGGGCGCCGAGCCCGTCCTCGCGGACGCGCTCGATGCGGCGGCGGTCACGCGCGCGGTCCAGGACGCCCGCCCGCAGGCGGTCATCCACCAGCTCACCGCGATTCCCGCGCGTCTGGACCCCCGCAAGATCGAGCGGGACTTCGCGCTCACCGATCGCCTGCGCACCGAGGGCACGCGCATCCTCGTGGAGGCCGCGCGCGCCGCAGGCGCGGAGCGCCTGCTCGCGCAGAGCATCGCGTTCGCGTACGCCCCCGGTCCGCCCGGCAGCGTCCACGTCGAGAGCGACCCGCTGATCGCGGACGCGAATCCACCCAAGGACTTCAGGCGCACCGCGGCGGCCAGCGCGGAGCTCGAGCGCACCGTGCTCGGCGCCGGCGGGCTCGTGCTGCGCTACGGCTACTTCTACGGCCCGGGCAGTGCGATCTCTGGGTCCGGCTCGCTCTGCGCGGACGTCTCGCGCCGGCGCCTGCCTGTCGTCGGCGGCGGTACCGGCGTGTGGTCGTTCATCCATGTGGACGACGCCGCCCAGGCGACCCTCGCGGCGCTGACGAACGGCGCAAGCGGCGCCTACAACGTCGTCGACGACGAGCCCGCGCCGGTCTGCAAGTGGCTGCCGGCGCTCGCAGACGCGCTCGGCGCACCACCCCCGTGGCGCGTGCCGTCACTGCTCGCCCGCCCGCTCGCCGGCAGCTACGGGATCATGACCATGACGGCCGCGCAGGGCGCTTCCAACGCGCTCGCCAAGCGCGAGCTCGGCTGGCGGCCCCGGCACTCGAGCTGGCGCGAGGGCTTCGAGACCGCACTCGGCTGAGCGGCTCGCGCCACTGCTGCGCTACTTGCGCACCACCAGCGCCACCCCCGCGACGAGCAGCACCAGCCCGACGATCCGCGAGACGTCGATGTGCTGCTTGGCGAGCCCGAACAGCCCGAAGCGATCGATCCCGACGGAGATGACCAGCTGCCCGGTGATCACCACCGCGGTGAGCCCGCTCGCACCGAGCGGGCGCACGGCGATCAGCGCGACCGTCACGTAGACGGCGCCGAGCAGGCCGCCGACGAGCGCCCACCACGGCGCCCGTCCGACGTCGCTCAGCTGGCCGAGGCCGCCGTTGACGAACGCGGCGATCGCCAGCAGCGCGATCGTGCCGACCAGGAACGAGAACGTGGCAGCCTGCACGCTTCCGACGGTCCTGCCCAGGCGCGCGTTGATCGGCGCCTGCATCCCGACGAGGCAGCCGGCCCCGACACCCACCGCGACAGCCAGCGTGCGACTCATCGCAGGCCCGTGCCGGCGCCGCTCACTTGGCCTCCAGCCACGTGCGACCGACGCCGATGTCAACCGCCAGCGCCGGCTCGCGTGGCTCCCATACGCCGACCATCGCACGCTCGATCAGCTCGCGCGCGTCAGGCGCCTCGCCGGGCGGTCCTTCGAACAGCAGCTCGTCGTGGATCGTCAGCAGCAGCCGCGTGCTCAGCTCGGACTCCGCCAGCGCGCTGTGGGCACGGACCATCGCCAGCTTGTTGATGTCCGCGGCGGTTCCCTGGATCACGGTGTTGACAGCCAGGCGCTCGCCGAGCGTGCGCACCTGATAGTTGCGGGCGCGCAGCTCGGGGATCTGGCGGCGCCGGCCCCACAGGGTCGTCACATGGCCATCCTGCTTGGCCTGCTCGATCGTCGCAGCCATGAACGCAGCCACCCGTGGGAAGCGCTCGAGGTAGGCGTCGATGAACTCCTTCGCCTCCTCCCTCGGGATGTTGAGGCGATCGGCCAGCCCGAAGTCCGAGAGGCCGTAGACGATCCCGTAGTTGATCATCTTCGCCTTCGAGCGCATGCCCTGGTCGATCTCACCCGGCTGGACCGCGAAGACCCGCGACGCTGTCGCCGTGTGCACGTCCTCGCCGCGCTCGAAGATCTCCATCAGCACCTGCTCGCCGGCCGCGTTGGCAAGCACGCGCAGCTCGATCTGCGAGTAGTCCGCGGAGATCAGCACGCTGCCCGGCTCAGCCTCGAAGCAGCCCCGGATCTCCCGCCCGAGAGGCGTGCGGATTGGAACGTTCTGCATGTTCGGGTTGGTGCTCGACAGCCGGCCCGTCTGCGCGACCGCCTGCAGGAACGTGGTGTGGATGCGCGAGCGCTCGTCGACGAGCTCCGGGAGCACATCGAGATAGGTCTTGATCAGCGTCGAGAGCTCGCGCCAGCGCTCGATCTTCGCCACGATCTCGTGCTCGTGGCGAATCGCCTGAAGCACGCGCGCATCGGTCGAGTAACCGGTCTTTCCGCGTCGCTTGCGCGATAGGCCGAGGCGCTCGAAGAGGATCTCGCCGAGCTGCTGCGGGGAGGCGATCAGAAACTCCTCGCCGGCCAACTCGAAGATCTCGCGTTCCAGGCCCAGGATCTCGCTGCGCACCCGCTCGGTGATCTCACCCAGGCGCTCGCGGTCGAGCCTCACCCCCAACAGCTCCATCTCGCGCAGCACCGCCACCAGCGGCAGCTCGACCTCTCCCATCAGCGAGCCCATCCCGCGGGCTGAGATCTGCTCCCGCTGCCAGTCCGCGAGCGCACCCAGCATCAGCGCCGCCGCCGCCACCGGATCCTCGACGTCGCTGGCGATCCCGCGCTCCTCGCAGAGCTCGGCGAATGGGTAGCCGCGACGAGCGGGCTCCAGCAGGTAGGCGCCCAACAGGGTGTCATGGACGAGCCCGGGCGCCACGAGGCCCAGCGCCTTGGCGTCGTGCGCCACCACAGCGCGCCCGCCGCAGGCGCCCACGACCTCCTCGGGGCCGGCGCAGTCGCCGAGGAGCACCTCGCCGTCCGCCGCCACCGCGAATCGCCAAGGGGGGCCCTGCGCGAACAGCTCGCCCTCCGGCGCCTCACTCTCACGCACGACGACGCACAGCTCGCTGTCGGCGCTGCCCAGGTGCGCGAGGGCAGCCGGCAGGCCGGCGCGGACGCGGC
>JBOGXX010000029.1:0-2268 GCA_050696475.1 Solirubrobacteraceae bacterium
GCCATCCGCACCCGATCGCCTAGAACGCCGGCGATGGCCCGGCCTGCGGTAAAGCTCCGCGTCCACCCGGCTCACCTCACGAGCCAGAACACCGCGGTAGTTCAGGGTTGCGTTCCCTTGGTGGAGATCGACGGCGAGAGCTACCGCATGCGCGGCCACCGCGCCAAGATCGCCCAACTACGCGCCGGCCTCAACGCTCCTCCCGAGGGTGGGGATTTCTGACGATCGCATCTGGGGAATTTCGACGATCGTTGACGTCATACTGGTATTGACCCTCAGCGGCCCGAACCGGCCATGTAATTTCCCCAGCCGCCCGCTTCCCGGGAAGCCGACCGGCCGTATGACTCGTCAAGGCGGCCGTGAAACCCATATCGCCGGGCAGCGTAGAGGGCGCTGCTGTCGGGGCTCGCAAGACCGCGCGGGCGCCCCAGCTACGCAGGCGCCCTGAACAGCAGCACCAAGGGGCGATGGATCGTCAAGCGCCAGGCCCGGCGCGGCGGCGGCACGAACCGCGGTCTTGACCCTCACACGACGCCACGGGTTGCGGCGCGGTGGTCGCCGTTACTTCACCGGAGGCGTCGGGCTGCGCCCTCCTTCTGAAACAGACGCCGGAGCCGGCACCGGCCGCGGGCCCTTTCTCGATATCCGAGGGCTGGAGTCACATCCCCCACCGTGCGTGTGGTGAGGCTAGGTGGTACGCATCGGTCACGATCTGTCCTGAGCTCTGCTCACGATCTGTCCGGTACTCTGGTCACGATATGTCCCGCATGCCATCCGGCTTGGTCGCACGTCACATCCGCCCCGTGCTCCTCGCAGCGCTCTCCGATAGTCGAGCCGCGGCGCTGTTGGGCGCCCGCCAGGTCGGCAAGAGCACGCTGGTTGCAGACCTTGCCGCCAACGAGTACCGAGCGCAAGTCTTCAACCTCGACGACGGGCTGACGGCGAATGCGGCGCGCGCGGACCCGACGGGCTTCGTCGCCGAGATCACGGGTCCGGCGGTGTTCGACGAGATCCAGCGCGTGCCGGGGCTGTTGCTGGCGATCAAGCAGCGTCTCGACAGCAACCAGGGCCGCGGTCAGTTCCTGCTCACCGGCTCGGCCAACATCCTCACGTTGCCCACGGTCGCCGACGCCCTCCCCGGGCGGGTCGAGTACGTCAACCTGTGGCCGTTCTCCCAGGGCGAGCTCCACGGCCGGCGCGAGGACTTCGTCGATCGGCTCTTCGCGGGTGACTTCCCGCGGATCTCGGGGGCGCCCGTGGGTCGGGGCCCGATCGCGAAGATGCTCGCGCGCGGCGGCTACCCCGAGGTTCAGGGTCGAGCCGCGCCGGGTCGGTCACGTTTCTTCTCCAGCTACCTCGCCTCGATCGTCGGACGCGACCTCGCAGACGCGGGCAACGTCCGCAACGTCGAGAACATCGAGCGGCTGCTGCGTGTCATGGCCGCTCGCTCCGCGAGCCTGGCCAGCTTCCAAGGCATGGGCGGCGACCTGGGCGTGGACAAGAACACCGTCGCTGCGCACACCAAGATCCTCGAGGACCTGTTCCTCGTGCGCCAGCTGCGCCCGTGGCACGTGAACCTCGGCAGCCGGCAGATCAAGAGCTCGAAGCTCTACGTCGTCGACAGCGGACTGCTCGCCCATCTGATCGGCGCCAACGAGCTGCGCATCGCCCGGGACGGCGCGCTGGCCGGGATGATGCTCAAGAGCTTCGTCGCGATGGAGCTCTTGCGCCAGTGCGACTGGGCGCAGGAACCGGTGTCGCTCTTTCACTACCGCGACAATAAGCAGCGCGAGGTCGACGTCGTGCTCGAGCGCAACAGCGGCGAGATCGCCGGAATCGAGGTCAAGGCGGCGGCTACCGCCTCCAGCGCGGACTTCGCCGGGCTGCGCTATCTGCGCGACAAGCTCGGTGCGCGCTTCAAAGCGGGCGTGGTTCTCCACACCGGCGCCGATACGCGGCCGTTCGGCGATCGCCTGGCCGCTATCCCGCTGAGCGGACTATGGACCCGTTGACAGAGCAGCGCTCAACGGCGCGCACGCCTTTCGCGGGTACAGTCCCCGGGCCATCTCGGGAGGAAATCCCGGGAGGAAGTTCTCGCCCGTCAATTCAACCGTCTACAGAAACACAGAAACACAGAAACAGTAAGCGTTCAGTTGGTGGGTAGGTGGACATAACTCCGCGTCGAATCCTGTGGTGTGGAGCGGGTCGAGGCGGAAGCGATCTATGACGCTGGCCGGGAGGCCGTCGTTGAAGTGCTGTTGGCGATGG
>JBOGXX010000030.1:0-4623 GCA_050696475.1 Solirubrobacteraceae bacterium
GGCGTGTACGGGAGCATCGCCGCACGGATCGCCCGCGTGCCTGTCGTATGGCACGTGCGCGACCGCATCACCGAGGATTATCTGCCCGTTGCGGCCGTGCGCCTCGTGCGCGCGCTGATCCGATATCTGGCCGATGGGGTGATCGCGAACTCCGCGACGACGCTCGAAGCGCTCCCCGCTGCGGTTCGCGGGGAGCTGACGTGGATCATCCCAGGCGCTGTCGAGCTCTCGCCGCTTGCGCCAGCAATGCGCTCGGACGTGACGAGTTTCGGCATGCTCGGGCGAATCGCCCCCTGGAAGGGCCAGGACCTGTTCCTGAGGGCGTTCGCCGACGCCTTTCCCCAGGGCAGCGAGCGGGCGGTCATCGTCGGTGCAGCGATGTTCGGCGAGGAGCGCCATGAGCGCGAGTTGCACGAGCTTGCCGCCGCGCTCGGCATCGCCGACAGGGTCGAGTTCCGTGGCTTTCGCGAGGACATCTGGCCCGAGCTGGCCTCGCTGGACGTGCTCGTGCACGCATCGCTGATCCCGGAGCCGTTCGGAACCGTCGTGCTGGAGGGCATGGCCGCCGGCCTGGCGGTGCTGGCGCCAGACGAGGGCGGTCCCGCGAGCGTGATCGTCGATGGCGAGAACGGCCGACTTTTTCGCAGTCGCGAGCTGGATTCGCTTGCCGCGGCGATGCGTGCGCTGCGCGATGACCGGCGCGATCGCGAACGCCTCGGAGCCGCCGCGCGGGAGACGGTCGCCGAATACCACCCGGCGGCCATCGCGCAGCTGCTCGAGCGGGTCTACGAGCAGCTGCTGGCCGCCGGCAAAGAGCCCTGAGCGCCAGCTGCGCCGGAGTGCGTCTGAGCGGATAGCGCGGTCGGCGCGCATGCCCCTAAAGGATCGGCCCTTCGATGTCGATCCACCTCCCAGCGGATCCCTCAACCCGCGCTCTCAACCCACCCAAGGACGGCGCCAAACATGTTCTTCACTCCTGGTCGGCGCAAGCGGCGGATCAAGCTCGCATGCATCGTGGTCCTGCTGGCCGGCGTGTGCATGCTCCTACCCGCAGCCGCAAGCGGTCATCGGCGCGGGCGCCTGGAATCGCAGGTCAGCGAAGAAGCGGCCGCCGGCGCTCTCCAGGAAACGACCGGATCGCCCGCCACGCCGGAATCGCTTCCCGAATCGGACGAACCGGGCGGTCGCTCGCACAGGCGAGAACGCCGCGAACGTCGTGACGCTCGAGAGCGCGGTGGCTGCACTCCCGCTCTGCAGGCTCCGCGGATCGTCACCTCGGAAGCGACACCGACGCTAACGGGAGCCCTCAGCTGCACCGAACCCGAGGAAGCCGGCGGCCAGACGGTCACCCTCTATCAGAAGCTCGTGGGCGTTCCCGGCTTTGAGCAGGCCGCAACTACGACCACGGAAACGAGCGGCCAATTCCAGTTCCCGCTGTCAGGCCTTGGACTCAACAGCATCTTCTACGTACGGGTCGACGGCGCCAAAAGCGCTCGCATACGCGTCCAGCTCGCGCCGACCGTCATCATCGCTTCTCCCACGGAGGACACTCCGCTGTTCAGCGGCGGCGAGTCCCGTGCTGCACGCGCCGGCACGTTGACCAGCAGTGCGGTGAGCTTCAGCGGCACCGTAAGCCCCGCCGAGCCCGGAGCGACCGTCATCCTCCAGCGGGAATTCAAAGATGGCGGTTGGCTCAGCATCGGCGCAGGCAACGTCGAGGCGGAAGGCAGCTACTCGATCGTTCACACTTTTTCCAAGCCCGGCGAGGTCAACATCAGGGTTGTGCTTCGTTCCCATCACCTCTACATGAAGAGCGCGTCGCAGCCGGTGACCTATACGATCTCGCGGCGGAAAGCAAGCCCCACCACGATTCAGGCGTCGGCCGATCCGCTCGCCTATGGAGCCGCTTTGGAGCTCACCGGCACGATCGCCGGACCCCCAAATCAGGCAGTGACGCTGTTCGCACAGGCAGCCGACGGCGCGTTTGTGCCGGTTGAAAAAAAGCTGGCCGTCGGCGACGCGTACAGCTTTTCCCAGTCGCCGCTACAAAGCACGCGCTACCGCGTCGCGACGACGCGCGCAAGCTCCCCGCTTCTGGCGGAGACCGTCGTTTACGCAGTCTCCCCCTCGCCAGCTCCCTCCGAGGTGATCACCGGTGAACAGGTGGTATTCACAGGCGAGGTGGCTCCCGCCGACGAAGGGCAACCGGTGAAGCTCGAACGCGAGAGCCTCTCCGGCCTCGGCGGCTACCATGCTGTCGCGACAGGAGCGGTCTCTGCCTCAGGAGCCTACTCGCTCGCCTACACGTTCCATGCGATCGGCAGTGCGCTGCTGCGGATCAGCGTTCCCGGCGACAGCGAGATCGGGACCGCCGACAGCGAACCGTTCGAGCTCGCTGTCACACCCGCCGCCTAGGATCAGCTGCGAGGCTACCGGTGGGTCAGCTCGCCCTCGCGCGCACCTTCGCCTGGTAGCAGCGGATAGCCAAGCGCCTGCAGCTCCACTCCGGCCAGGCGCTCCGCTGCGGTGTTCTCGGCCGGCTCTCGCCGCCGGTGGATACCCACCGAATGTGGGTGCGCACCAAGCAGCCGCTTGCGGATCGTCGGGGTCAGCTGACGGCCCAGGTGGCCCAGCAGCAGCTGGCCCTGCTCGAGCGGATCTTCGATCAGCGACTCGTAGCGAACCGCCAGCACTCGCCCGGACGCGCGCACCTCCGAGCGAGCCAGGAACGACGCGCAGCGCCTTACCATCTCTCGCCACATCCAGACCGCGCGCAGATACGGCGTCGCGTCCAGAAACGACTCCGTCTCGCCGTCACTTACCCACCACGGCACCCATAGCTCCCCGACCCTGCGCCCCAGATGCACCTCGTTTGTCTCGAGCGAGGCGAGCTTCGCGTCGCTCAGGACGTCATACGTCCGAACCAGTGAATCCGCGACGTCACGGCCGTCTCTGTACAGGTAGAGAAGACGTGCGCCAGGCACTCCCCGGTACGCCAGCTCGGGCGCAAAGGCCAGGAACGGCTCCTTGTAGACGAGCGCCTCCTCCACCCTGCTTCCCCGTATTGCAGACACGAGCGTGGATGGCCTCCGGCCGGCTGCCACCCACTTGCGCAGGGCAGCTGAGCGGGCGTGGTAGAGACTCGTGCTGAGATAGTCATCGAGCGCGCCTCTGAAGCTGCGCTCCAGGGCGTCGCGGACCTCCTGCGGTAGTTCCTGCGCCGCGAGATGGGCGATGCCGACCGGCAGCAAGTTCCCGCTGACGCACTCCAGCGCTGGATCACCGTTCAGCACGCTCATGAGAAAGGTGGTGCCCGATCGCGGAGCACCAAAGACGACGACGCGGCCGATGCTCATCCGGGCTGTGCCCCCTCCTGAGCGCCTTTCAGCCGAACCAGCCAGTCAGCTTGATTGCTCTCAATCGCCTCGAATATCTTGCGCGACTGCTCCTTGTTGTGCTCCGAGCGACTCGCCTTTGCCCGGATTCGCTGCGAGCGTTTTGCGCGGCGTTGCATGCGCCCCCGCCGACGGGCTCGCATGACGGCGGCCCGCAGCCCCTGTCCCACGACAGGCGCAGATTCCTGTTCAGCGGTCTCCTCTTTCAGCTGTTGAAGATCGACACGCGACAGCGCGTCGCCACGAAAGCCTGCCCCGTGGTGATAGACGACGTCAGCGTAGATCGCGAAGAAGACCGGATGGAGCTTGGATCCATTGGTCCGCAACAGCTCCAGCCACGGAGTTTGGGAGAGCTCGAGCGTGCGAAGGAGGTTGGCGCCGACATCGCTCACGGACTCAGCTGCGCCGGAGCGCCACGCCGGGCCGAGCGACCAGTCGCCGGGCAGGCTGCGCCACGTGCGCACCGTGGTCACGCAGAAGCATGGGTGCGGTTGCGGATCGTTGAGGTTCTCAGCTCGTCTCACGGCCACGAGCGGTGCGCGCGCAAGGCCAGCTGTGAGCACTGGCAGCGGATCGGCAATCGGAAAGGCATCCCCGTCGAGAAACATGATCCAATCGTCATCCTCAGCGACGTGAGAGATCTCGAGCGCGAGATGATTCAGCTTGCCCGCATGCGGTCCTCGCTGCTGAAGCACTCTGTCGAATGACGCCGAGTGAGAGCGATCGATGCCCTCGAGCGAGGTCCACGTCTCGTACGGAACCTAGAGATGCTTGCGCAGGTGTCTCGTCTGGATCTCGATCCAGCGTGGCGACTTATAGTGGACGGTGGCAACGTAGAGCATCCGGTGACCATATCTGATTGTTCTCGAGGAGATCTGACACTCGCGTGAGCGTCGCAACGGTCAGCCGAGCGGCTATCGTTTCCCTGAGATGACCCCGCGCGCGCGATCCCAGCCGGCCCGGCACGCAAACGGTCGGCCGCCCGCCTCGGTGCTTCTGGGAGTGCCACGTTGGACCAGGGACGGTGGAGTCTCGACGCACGTGCAGACGAGCGCGGCGGTCCTGGCTCGTCACGGGCTTGACGTGAGGGTGCTCGCAGCCCGCGTCGAGACCAGCGAACAGATGCCCGGAGTCACCGTATACAAGTGTCCCGATCTGTTTCATCCCGAGGTTCCTATCTCCACCCGCCTTGGAGACGCACTGTCATTTGAACCCGACGTCATTCATC
>JBOGXX010000031.1:0-2934 GCA_050696475.1 Solirubrobacteraceae bacterium
AACCTGTACTACACAGCGCCCCAGGTCGAGCTGGCCGAGAGGCTGATCGCCACCGCGTTCTCCGCTCGCGTCTTCCTGTGCAACAGCGGCGCCGAGGCCAACGAATGCGCGATCAAGCTGGCGCGAAAGTGGGGCCGCCGGCACCGCCATGGCGCCATCGGCATCGTCGCGCTGAAGGGTGGCTTCCACGGCCGCACCATGGGCGCGCTCGCGGCCACCGCCCAGGCACGCTATCGCCAGCCGTTCGAGCCGCTGCCCTCGGGGTTCCAACACGTTGACGCCGACATCGAGTCGATCGGGGCCGCGGTGGGCGACGACGTCGCGGCGGTGCTGCTCGAGCCGATCCAGGGCGAGAGCGGCGTTCAGATCCTCTCCCGCGAGCTGCTCGCGGCAGCGCGCGAGGCCTGCGACGAGCACGGCGCCGCGCTGGTCTTCGACGAAGTTCAGTGCGGCATGGGCCGTACCGGGTCGCTCTGGGCCTACGAGCAGCTGGGCGTGAGGCCCGACGCGATGACCGTCGCCAAGGCGCTCGGCGGCGGCCTGCCGATCGGCGCGCTCGTGACCGGCGAGCGGCTCGCCGACGTGCTCGCGCCGGGCGATCACGGCTCGACCTTCGCCGGCGGCCCCGTGATCGCCGCCGCAGCCCTCGCGGCGCTGGAGCTGACGGACGACCCGCAGCTGCTCGAGCGGGTGCGCGAGCTCGGGCGAAAGCTCGCCGACGGCGCCGCACGCCTGGCGCATGTCCGCGCGGTGCGCGGGCGCGGGCTGATGCTCGCCTGCGATCTCGACGTTTCGGCTCGGGCGGTCGTGGAGCGCGCGTTGTTCGATCAGCGGCTCGTGCTGAACGCCACCGGGCCGGACACGCTGCGGCTGCTGCCGCCGCTGATCATCGAGGAGGCGGACATCGAGGACGCGCTCGCGCGCCTGGCGCGAGCGCTGGAGGGGTAGCGGTGCGCCACGAGCTCCCAGGCGGGTTCGAGCTCGACGACGACCGCAGCCGGGTGGACGTGGACGCTGTGCACGCGTTCATCAGCCGCGAATCGTATTGGGGGCGAGGACGCCCGCGGGAACGTGTGCAGCGCACGGTCGACGGGTCCACCCGTGTCGTCGGGCTCTACGACGGCAATCGGCAGATCGGCTTTGCGCGAGCGGTCTCCGACGGTGTGACCGTGGCCTACCTCGCAGACGTCTACGTCCTGCCCGCCTACCGCGGCCGCGGGCTGGGCCTCGCGCTGATCGGGGAGATCGTCGAAGGCGGCGAGGGGGACTGGTCGGAGGTGCGCTTGCTGCTGCACACGGCGGACGACCAGGGCCTCTACCGCAATATCGGTTTCGCCGAAGGGCTGCCCACATATCGGCTGATGGTACGCGGGCGCCGATACGATGGCCGCCGATGAGCGGCGCACGGCAGATCCCCGACACTCGCAGCGCCTCCTACGAGGCCGACCCCGAGCAGGTGCACCGCGTGCTGCTGCTGTACTCGGGTGGGCTGGATACGAGCGTGATGCTCAAGTGGATCCAGGACTCCTACGGCGCCGAGGTGGTGTGCCTGACCGTCAACCTCGGCCAGCCCGGCGAGGACTACGAGGTGATCGCGGGCAAGGCCAGGCAGCTGGGGGCGCTGGAGTGCCACGTGCTCGACGCGCGCGAGCAGTTCGCGCAGGAGTACGTGCTCCCGGCGATCAAGGCCAACGCGCTCTACGGGGGCGGCTACCCGCTGTTCACGGCGCTCGGACGACCGCTGATCGCCAAGCTGGCCGTCGAGTACGCCCGCCGCTGCGCCTGCGACACGATCGCCCACGGCTGCACCGGCAAGGGCAACGATCAGGTGCGGATCGAGGCGACGGTTGCAACGCTCGCGCCCGAGCTGAAGGTGATCGCCCCGGTGCGCTCCTGGCAGATGGGCCGCGAGGAGGAGATCGCCTACGCGCGCGAGCACGGCATCCCGATCAAGAGCCTTCCCACCCAATCCGGCACCGAGGCCACCCCGTACTCGATCGACGACAACCTCTGGGGACGCTCCTCGGAGGGGCGCTGGATCGAGGACCTCGCCCAGGCGCCACACGACGACGTCTTCCAGCTGGTGACCAGACCGGAGGCGGCGCCCGAGGAGCCGGAGCAGATCGAGCTCGGCTTCGAGCGCGGCGTTCCCGTGTCGCTGAACGGGGAGCGCCTGGGCCTGGTGGAGCTGATCGAACGCGTCGCCGACCTCGCCGCGCGCCATGGCGTCGGCATCGTCGATCACATCGAGGATCGGATCGTCGGGCTGAAGGTGCGCGACATCTACGAGGTCCCCGCCGCGGCGGTCGTGCTACCCGCCCATCAGGAGCTCGAGCGGCTCGTGTGCACGATCCACCAGAACGACTTCAAGCCCGAGCTCGATCGCAGGTGGGCCTACCTCGTCTACGCGGGGCTGTGGTGGGAGCCGCTGCGCAGCGATCTGGACGCCTACATGGACGAGGTCAACGAGCGCGTCACCGGCACGATCGGGGTCAAGCTCTACAAGGGCCACGCGCGCGTCGTCACGCGCGCCTCGCCGAACGCCGTCTATGACGCCAGCCTGGCGTCCTTCTCGCAGTCCGGGGGCCTGTTCTCGCAGACCGCATCCCCCGGCTTCATCGAGTTGTTCTCGCTGCAGTCGGCAATGGCCTGGCGCCTGCGTAACCAGTAGCGCGTCCGGGTAGCATGACTCCCATGAACGGCAACCGTTACAAGCTGCTCGGCTTCGTGGTGTGGCAGGGCGGCAAGTGGTACGTGCGCAAACGCGTGCGCCTCGCGCGCAAGCTCGCCGTCGGCGGACTGGCGGCTGCGGGCACGCTGACGGCCGCCGCGCTCGCCGCCAAACGACTCGCCGGCTGAGCGCGCGAGCGGGCGCGCGCTGGCCGTCCGATGCTCCCCTTAGCTTCAAGGCCATCGTGATGGCAGAGGGAAGCG
>JBOGXX010000032.1:0-3278 GCA_050696475.1 Solirubrobacteraceae bacterium
TGGGTGTGGGCGTAGAGCAGCGCGAACGCGGCGAGCAGCGCGCCACCGCCGATCTTCGCCAGACCGCCGGTCAGGTAACCGGCGAGCAGGTCCTGCTCGTTGCGCCCCGCGCTCGCGATCAGATACACGCAGACGGTGATCGCCTCCCAGGCAAGGAAGAACAGGAAGGCGTTGTCAGAGCCGATCGCGACCGCGACGAACAGCACGAGCGTGCAGGCGAGCGTTGTCAGCCAGCGTCCGGGTGGCAGCTCAGCGTAGGCGAGCGCGACCGCGCCGCCGGTGAGTCCGGTCAGCGTGAGGAAGATGCCCGCGAGGCCGTCCGCGCGCAGCGCCGAGTGGCCGAACCCGAGCCAGTCGCCGAGGTTCAGCACGGGGTTCGCGCCGCCCAGCGCAGCGTCGAGGCCGACGATCACGAGCAGCACGCACCCGACTGCCGAGCAGAGCGCCGCGGCGCGTCGCAGCGACCGCGACGTCGCGAGCAGTGCGAGCAGCGGTGCGAGCGCGAGCGCCCCCATCCCGATGGCGAAGGTGAGCGTCATGCGGCCACGGCGGTTTCGTTCAGCAGACCGGTGGCGAGCAGCAGGCCGTGCATGATCGTGATCGGCGCAGGCGGCGAGCCGGGCACGTACACGTCGACGTCCAGCACCCGGTCAACCCCGCCCGCGACGAGCCCGCCATCGGAGGCGAGCCCGCCGGAGCAGGCGTCGCTCCCGACCGCCACGAGCGCCTTCGGCTCGGGCATCAGGAGCCACGTGCGCTCCAGCGGCGCGCGCATCGGCCCCGTGACGCCCCCGGTGACGAGCAGGATATCGGCGTGCCGGGGCGCGGCGGTGAGGAAGAAGCCGAGGCGCTGAATGTCGTAGTAGGGGTTCCACAGCGCCTGAATCTCCCACTCCTCAGACCCATCCGAGCCGGTGTCGATATGGCGGACGTGGATCGAGCGGCGCAGCATCCGCGCCCGCTCACCGAGCGCCTTGCGGGTCGGCTCTACCTGCGTGTGCTCCCGCTCGTCGACGACGAGCGCCGCGCGCGAGCGGGCCGCAGTCTCGTACTGCGCCCGAAACGCGAAGCGCTCGGGTGCGCGGCGCACGCACTCGCCGCAAAGGATGCAGCGGCCGCGGTCTACCGTAAGGCGTCGCTGATCCGTGGCCGCGATCGCACCGGTGGGGCAGATGGCGAGGAGATCGGACGGCGGGTCGTCGGCGTCGAGGACCTCGATGCGGCCGTGGTAGCCGGGCGGGGCGGGCTCGGGCCGGCTCGGGTAGCGGGTCGTGATCCGCCCCTGGCCGAGACCTCGCTGGATCCACTCGAGCATCAGCGATCGGCCCCTGCGGGGGTCAGCCCGAAGCTGTGCTCGATGAACGCGAAGTCGGTCAGCACGTCCCCGGGGAAGGCGTGGTCGAACAGCGCCCAGTTGCGCAGCGACGGCGACGCGATATGCACGTTGTGCAGCAGGCCGCCGTGGAGCTCGACCCAGATCAGAAGCTCGCCCTGAGGCGCCTCGGCCCAGCCGAGCGCGGCGCCCTCGCCTCCGCCGGGCAACGGCGTCTGCAGCTCTCCGTCACGACGGCGAAGGTGGGCGATCGTCTGTCTGAGGATGCGCAGCGACTCTGAGAGCTCGCCGAAGCGCACGCTCACGCGAGCCATCGCGTCGCCGTCGCGCTCGCTCACGACCTGCAGCCCGAGGCGCTTGTAGTTGCCGTATGGCCACTCGTGCCGCGCGTCGGTCGACAGCCCGGAGCCGCGGGCGAGCGGACCGACAGCCCCGTATTCTTCGACCAGCTCCCGCGGCAGGCGCCCGGCGCCGACCAGGCGGTCGGTCATCGATGCGGTGCCGAGGAACATGCGCCGGTCGCGGCGCAGCTGACGCTCGATGCCGTCAACCGCGCCAAGCAGCTCGTCGAGGTCCATCATCCCCTCCCCGCGCACCCCGCCGGGGACGATCACACCGCGGCCGAAGCGGTTGCCGGTGAGCCGGTTGCGCAGGCGCATGGCCTGCTCCTTGAGGATCTGAAAGCGGGCCTGCCCGACATACAGCGCGGTCGTTTCGGCCTCCTTGGCGATCACGTCCAGGTGACAGGCGATCCGCTCCAGCTCGCAGTACACCGCCCGCCAGCGCTCCGCCCGCCGCGGCGCCTGCACGCCGAGAGCGCGCTCCACCGCCTGCGAGAAGGCCGAAGCGTAGGCGCAGCTCGCGATCCCGGCGACACGCTCTGCGACGTGCACCGCGACCTCCGGGGCGAGCCCGACAAAGCGCGCTTCCATGCCGCGGCGCTTGAAGAACGGCCGGGTGTGGATCGCCGGGACGTCCTCGCCGCCGGTCTCGATGTGGAACTGGATCGCCTCGAAGACCCCCGAGCGCACCGGACCGTAGGGGATCGAGAAGACGTCAAGGCCGTCCAGCTGCCGGTCGATCGCGTCGGCGTCGGGTGCGCTCAGACGAGCGCGCTGCTGCTCTCCGCTGAAGCACAGGCCGTGGAGCTCTGCGAGCTCGCGCTCGGCCCAGCGCGCCGCCGGCCACCATCCGCCGATCGACTCGAACGCCGCACCCTCCCTCGACGCCGGGGAGCGCAGCAGGATCGGCTCGCCGTACAGCGCGAACGCAGCGACCAGCGATCGCTCGGGGCTCTCGGCGAGGAACATAGTCGCAAAGCGCGCTCCGGCCTCCCGCAGACCCCTGGCGGCGGGCGCGAACGCTGCCGGGTCCACTCGCAGTCGGACCTCGCCGGCGGGCGATGGCTCGCGGATCGCGCCGAGCCGCTCGGGCGGATAGCCGCCGCTTCGGGCCGACTGCTGGGCGACGCTCATGGCGAGGCCAGTCTGTGGCCAGCGCTCGAGAGCAGCGCGGACAGGTCGCCGGGCAGGTGCACGCCGAGGGCGATCACGACGAACAGACAGCCGAGCATCGCCGCGATCATCCACCCGCTGCGCTCCCCGACCGGGGATGAGAGCCCGCCCGCCCCGCCGGACGGGAGCGCGCCCTCCCCTGCTGCTGGACTCAGGACCATGCGACCGGTGTGCCAGATGACCCCGAAGAACGCGATGTTGACGAACACGAGCAGGATGCTCACGCCGACGTACTGCGGGCGCGCAAATCCGCCTGAGACGATCTCGAACTCGCTGCGGAACACACCCGACAGCGGTAGCCCCGAGAGGGCGAGCGCGGCGGCGAGGAACATCGGCCCGGTCCACGGCATCCGCCGGCCTGCGTCGGTGACACCCTCGACCTCCTTGGTGCCGTACCCGCGCAGCAGCGACCCGGTGCCGAAGAACGCGAG
>JBOGXX010000033.1:0-7632 GCA_050696475.1 Solirubrobacteraceae bacterium
GCCCGAAGCCGAGGTGACCGTCATAGCTCATGACGGCGATTCCCAGCGCCTGGCGCTGGGCGAGCGGCACGACCGGATAGAGGACCTGCAGTCGCCGCCCGAGCAGGTACAGCGGGAACTGTGGCCCGGGGACGTTGGTGACGACCAGGTTGAAGAACGGCTGGCGGGCCTGCAGGCGCGCTGCCTGGCTGAGGATCGTGGGCGGCGCGAAGCCGGCGAGGTTGGTGAGCACCTGCGCGCCGACAGCCTGCCCGGACTTCTTCAAATCCTGCATTGCGGCGGAGATCGTGCGCAGGCACTCGGCTGGCTGCTCGACGCCGACGGGCAGCGGCGCCCACATGGCGGCGACCTGGTTGCCCAGCGTGCCGCGCTGCTCGCGCGGGCGCACGGACACGGGCACCATCGCCTTCAGCACGAGGTCCTTGGTGTCGTGCCCGTGGCTGCGCAGGAAGCGCCCGAGCGAGAGGCTGACGGCCGTCAGCACGACATCGTTGAGCGTGCCGCCGAGCGAGTCCTTGATCGACTTGAAGATCTCCAGGTCGGTATCGAGGAACGTGTAGCGCCGGTGCGGTCCGATGTCGACGTTGAAGGGGCTGGGCGGCGCGGGCGCGTTGATCCCGGCGAGCGTCGTCGCGCCGATGCTGGCGAGGCCGTCCTTGACCTGCCCGGCGGCCTTGCGCGGCGCGCGCAGCAGGGCGCGGGCCCCGCGCGCCATCTCGGCGGGCACGGTGGAGCGTTCGATCAGCGCCTCGCCGAGCAGCTTGGCGGGTCCCGGCAGCGGCTTTGCGCTCCAAGGCGAGGCAGGCGCGGTGGGGACGGGCTCGCGCGCGGTGTCGAACAGGACGGTGGTGATGTCCACACCTGAGATCCCGTCGACGAGCGCGTGGTGGGTCTTTGCGATCAGCGCGAAGCGCCCGCCGGCCATGTTCTGCACGAGCCAGATCTCCCACAGCGGCTTGGAGCGGTCCAGGCGCTGTGAGAACAGCCGCCCGGCGAGCCGCTTCAGCGCGGCGTCGTCCGCCGGCCGCGGCAGCGCGGTGTGGCGGATGTGATAGTAGAGGTTGAAGTACGGGTCGTCCGCCCACACGGGGCGGCCCTGGCCGAGTGGCACGTAGGCGAGTCGCTGGCGGTAGCGCGGCACCAGGTGCAGACGGCTCTGGATGTGGTCGATCAGCTCCTGCAGCGTGGGCGCGGAGCCCTCGAAGACCATCACCGAGGCGACGTGCATGTGGGCATCGGAGTGGTCCTCCAGATGCAGGAAGGTGGAGTCCAGTGCTGTCAGGCGGTCGGCGTTGGCCACGACAGCGATTGTCGCGGTTGCGGGGCTCGGCGTCAACGACTCGCGCAAAACCCGCGTTCGCGCGCACCCGGGGGCGTCACTGCTCCTCGGCGGACTCCCCGTGGATGTCCAGGAGCGCGATGCGCTCGGCCATCCGCAGCAGGCCGATCAGCCCGTGCGGGCGCACGTCGGAGCCGGGCCGCACGGCCACCGACGAGCCGTGCGGCCCGAGCACCTCGACGATCGTGCACACGTCACCGATCTGGCAGTCATCGCCGAAGCGAGATTCCAGCGCCTCCATCTGTTCTGCCACGACCTGCCCAATCTTGGTTGCGTCCAGCGACATCGTGCCGAGCTCCTATGCGTAGGGATCCAGTGAGCGCGGATCATCGCTGAGGACCTCGTTCGCGGGGCTGCGCCCGGTGGCCGGCGTCGCGCGCGGCCGGCGCGGAGCGCTTTGCGCGGCGAAGCTGCGCCGTCGAGGCAGTATGTGAGAATGGGGCGATCTCGACGGCCGTGATCCTGATCGTTGTCCTCGTGCTGTTGGTACTCGGAGACCTGGCTCTCGTCCGTGCCGTGAGCAACAGGAACCGCAACAGAAGATCCCGATGAGACCGATCGTTGCGGCGATCGGTTGGAACGCAGCGGGCTCTACATCGTCGATGCATTGCTGCAGGTCTGCGGAAATCGTGGCAAGACGCCGCCCTGTCGCGGCCGACGGCAGCTTTTAGACTGGAATCAGAGCACCTGAAAACCTGATTGAAAAGCCGGATCTCGGCCGCATGCCGACGCGGCGGCGAAGCGAGTGTGATGGGCATCACAGAAGGATCGGGGTGACCTTCTATGCTCCGGATGATTGTTCCAAACGCCGAGTCGGCTCCGTACGTGGAGGCGAGCGGGGGAACCAAGGCCGGCTCACATGAAAACGAGCCGGATGGGGCGAATCGGCCGCTTTTGCTTTGCGGCCGTAACGCTCGGTTGACACACGCCCATGCGTGTGGTCGGCCGGTGTGAGCCCGACAGCTAACCCCGTAGGCGTTGACAAGGAGGTTCGTCACCTGATGTACGTCCCTGCGACGCCGCAGACCGCGGCGCCTCTGGCCCCGGTCGGGATCGAGTCGTCTGATCCGACCATCATCACCCCGGCGCGAACAGTGCTCCACGTCCGCAACGACACGCTCGAGGTCCTGGCCGACCGCAGGACGAGCGTCACCGGCACGCTCACCGACACCCGCCGCAGGGGGCTGGCAGACGAGCTCGTGGCGTTGGAAGCGCTCGGCGGCCACGGCTGGAGGCCGATCGCCCGCACCCACACGGGCGCCCGCGGGCGCTTCCGCGTCAGCTACCTGCCGCGCGAGCTCGGCCACCGCCGGACACGCCTGCGCTTCGCCGGCGACGCCTCCGATCGTCCCGCGCAGCGGCGGCTCGGTCGCCTGACCGTGTTGCAGGTGGCGGAGGCCAAGTCACGTTGGCCCGTTTCGAGCGCGTTCGTCCAGTGCGTCACGATGCGCGAGTCTTCGATGAACTGGCACATCATCGATCCGCCTTACAGCGGCGGCGATCAGTGGACCGAATCGACGTGGCGAGCCGCGGGTGGCGGCCGTTACACGACGAGCGCCGCTCAGGCGACGCCCGAGCAGCAGGCGCGGGTCTTCGAGGAATACGAGCCGTCCCATCCGGGGGCCTGGCCGGTGACGGTGCCGGCGTGCTCATGATGCTCACAGGGATCTGACGCAGCCGTGATGCTGGGGTGGTGGTTAGAAGGTGCTGGCTGGGTAGCCGCACGCCTTCATCTCTTCCGCGAGCGTGATCGCCTCGTTGGCGCCGGTGTAGCGTGCGAGGGCGATGTAGGTGAGCTGTGGCAGGCTTCGTGGGAGCTCGGCTCGATCGCCGCTTGAGCCCTGCATGCGCGCCTGCAGCCTGGGCACGCTCATGCAGGGGTTGGATTTCCGGCGCGCGCTTCATTGAATCTCGTCAATGTCTGTAGCTATGAGAGCGTCACGCAGCCAGATGTGGCTCGACAGCCTCGGTGACTGGAGCTGGCCCGGCCAGAGAGGGGCGGCGGTCGAAGTCCTGCCGCCCCCATGGGTGCCCGCGTTCCCGCCGCGGCGCGCACCGGCAATTGCCCGGCCAGCCGTGCCTGCGGCGTGGCGCACACCGCGCACCCGCGGCCAGCGGCTGCTGGTCGGGATCCTGCTGAGCCTGCTCGCATCGCTCTGCCTGGTGCTCACGCGCGGTGAACAGACGTCGCTGGCGAGCCTCGTCGGACTGCCCGGCGCCGGGACCGTCGAACAGGAAGCGCCAGCGGTCGGCTACGCGCCCGCGGTGCCGACGCTGCCGACGCTCGAACCCGTCAGCCACGACCTCGCCGGCAGCTCGATCCTGGAAGCCAACTACCCCTCCCCGGCCGTTCACGGCACCGGCTCGTTCCTCGTCTACCTGCCGCCGGGCTACGCGAGCACGACGGCGCGCTATCCCGTGTTCTACCTGCTCACCGGGGATGACCAGTCCGATGGCGCCTTCCTGCAGGTCGGCATCCAGAACAAGCTCGACCAGCTGATCGCCCAACACGCGATCGCGCCGGTGATCGCCGTGATGATCCAGGGTGGGCCGGGGTCCAACAACTGGCGCAACGCTGGCGCGCTGCGCTTTGAAAGCTACATACTCGAAGTACAGGAAATGGTCGACCGGATGCTGCCGACGATCCGTCGGCGCAGCGCCCGCGCGGTGATGGGCGACTCGATGGGCGCCTACGGCGCGATGAACGTGGTGCTCTCCAATCCCTACCGCTTCTCGGTCGTGGAGAGCTGGATCGGGTTCTTCAACGGGCTGGAAGGCGACCTGCGCGCCGACCGATCGGTGATCGAGCGGCTCGGGCTGCACGCGTTCGTCTATGGCGGCGAACAGGACCGCGTCGCCAACCCCGACGAGGACATGCCGTTCGCCGCCGCGCTGCGTGGAGAGGGCGCCGACGCGCACGGCGCCGTCTACCCCGGTGACCACAGCCTTGCGACGGTCCAAGCGCACCTCACGAGCATGCTCCTGTTCGCCGGAAGCTCGCTGGGCGCCACCGGGTCCCGTGGCGCGAGCTGAGCGCCTCCGGCCGCCAGTGGCGGCGGTCGGCGCCCTGGGCGCGAGCTCGCTAGGAGCCCTCGCAGCGGGAGCGATCGCGGGCGGCGCCAGCGACGTGACGCCCGCAAACTGCGGACAGCGCCCTCACGCGTGAGACAACCTGGCCAGCCAGCAAGTAGCATATGTATCTACTGTGAAACCGATCGCGGAGGGTTCCGTTGGCGGCGGTGCGTAGCGAGCTCGAGAGCGTCGAAGTGACCTCGCGGGAGCTGTGGCTCGACGGGCCGCCGCACGGGCTGTTCAAGCAGATGCGCGGCGGCTGTCCGATCCACTGGACGCAGGGCTTCGAAGACTTCCCTGAGGAGCCGGGCTTCTGGTCGGTGACGGGCGCGGAGGACATCCACACCGTCAGTCGCGACTGGCAGACCTACTCCTCTGAACAGGGCATCACCGCCGCCGGCGTGATGCCCCTGGAGCTCGCGCGGGCGATGTTCATCGGCATGGACCCGCCCAAGCACGACCGCCTGAAGGCGCTGTTCCAGGCCGGCTTCACACCCAAGCGGATCGCCGCCCACGAGCGGGCGATCCGCGCGATCGTCGTGGGGGTGCTCGACCGCCTGAACGGTCCGCCCGCCCGCGAGTGCTGCGACCTCGTCGGCGAGTTCGCCCAGCCGGTCGTGGCGCGAGTGATCGGCAGCTTCATGGGGATCGCCGAGGAGGACGACGAGATCTGGGCGCGGTTGATGAACTCGACGCTCGGAGCGGGCGACCCGGACGTCAACCCGCGCGGCATCGAGGGCGCCCTCGAGCGGGACATCCCGGAGATCTTCCAGCGCTGCCGAGCGCTGATCGCCGAGCGTCGCGAGCACCCGAGGGACGATTTGACGAGCGTGCTCGTGCACGCGGAGCTGGACGGCGAGAAACTCGAGGAACACGAGATCGTGATGGGCTTCTTCCTACTGATGGCCGCCGGCAACGACTCGACCAAGGCGACGTTCTGCTCGGCGATGCAGGCGCTGATGGAGGACCCCGAGCAGAGGCAGCTGCTGCTCGACGATCCCAGCCTGATCCCCTCCGCGGTCGAGGAGGCGCTGCGGATGTTCCCGGCGTTCGCGCATTTCCGCCGGACTGCCATGCGCGACACCGAGCTGCACGGTCAGCAGATCCGGGCGGGGGAGAAGGTCGTGCTCTGGTATGCCTCCTCCAACCGTGACGAGACCCGCTATCGGGACCCCGACAGCTTCGACGTGCGCCGCAACCCCGAACACCAGGCGTTCGGCGCCGGCGGCAGGCACTTCTGCCTGGGCACCGCGCTCGCGCGCCTGGAGCTGCGGATCATGCTGGAGGAGACGCTCAGCCGCTACCCGCACATCGAGCCCGCCGGGCCGCAGGCGCCTGAGCACGTTCAATCCCTTTTCATCAATCAGCTCAAGCTGTTCCCCGTCCGGCTCGCGGCCTAGGTCGCGAGCCGGACGGCCCTCTCCCGCGGCCCGACCCGGCTTCGCCGCGACCGCCCGAGGACTTCCTGTGCCCAAGGTTGGCGGGCGATCACCCGATCGCTGCGCACGTGCCGTATCGCCTCACCGCTCAGATGCTTCCGTGACGGGCGCAGATCGTCACGATCGCCGCCAACGCCCGGTCGGGATCGACCGGCAGCTCGGCCAGGCCGCTGGCCAGCTCGACCACGTCGTGAATGCTCGCGCGGCCGCGTAGATCGCCGCACCAGCGCTCCAGCCAGCGCAGCGTCCACTCGTCGAGCGCATCCGGTCGCTGCACCGCGACCAGTGGCAGGAAACGCAGCGTCAGAGCCAGATCCAGCGGCCGTCCGCGCTCGCGGGCGAGTACCCGCGCGAGTCCGATCGCGAAGTCCAGCTCTCCCCGATCGAGGTGTGCTTCGAGCTCGCGGGCTGTGCGGTAGGGTCGCGTCACGCGAACACATGTTCGCATGATACGGTCATCTGCACAAGCTCACCGGAGCTCGCGCGCCTATGCTCGTGGTGTGTGTGGGCGCTACACCAACACGGCCGGCCCCGAGGAGCTGAGCGAGCGCTTCAAGGTCCCGATCTCACACGCAACAGGTACGCGGCGCTTCAACATCGCCCCCACCGAAGAGGTGCTGGCGATCGTGGCGGGCGAGGGCCAGGCGCGGGCGTGCGCGTTGCGCTGGGGGCTCGTGCCACCGTGGGCCGACGGCCTCAGGGGCGCCGCGCGGATGATCAACGCGCGGATCGAGACCGTCGCCACGAAGCCCGCCTATCGCAACCTGATTCCCAACGCCTCGCGGCGCGCGCTGCAGATCGCTGACGGCTACTTCGAGTGGCTGAAGCCCGAGCAGCGCAACTCGCCGCGCCAGCCGTTCTACTTCCAGCTCGACGGCGGCGTGCCGTTTGCGTTCGCCGCCCTGTGGACGCCCGCGAAGATCGACGGCGAGTGGTTGCGGAGCGTGGCGCTGCTCACATGTGACTCGCGACCCAACCCGGTGGCGGGCGCGATCCACGACCGCATGCCGGTGATCCTCGCCGACGCCGATGCCCAGCGCGCCTGGCTCGATCCGGCGCTCGACGCAACCGACGCGCTGGCCCTCTGCGGCGCGCCGTCGGCGGAGCGCCTGTCCGCACGCCCGGCGAACCCGGCCGTCAACAGGGCCGGCGACCTCGACGCGGAGGGACCCGGGCTGCTGCTCGCGCCCGGCGCGAGCATAGGATGACGCGACGATGAGGCGCCTGGCGATCATCCTCGCCGCAAGCGCGGCGCTGGCGGCGCTCCCCGCGGCGGACGCCGCCGCCGGCTCGCACGCCGTCACGAGCTGTGCCTACATCCACGCCAGCACGCCCTATACGACGAGCGGACACGCAGACAGATGGCGTGTCTACATCGACGGATCCACCTCCTGCGCGAGCGCCGCCGCGGTGCTCGACGCCGTCATGCACAGGCACGGCAGGCAGCACGTCGCCGGCAGTGAAGCCGGCTCCTACACGACCTTCGCGGGCTGGATCTGCCCGTACGGCCTGATGGGCGAGCAGAGCTGCGAGCTGCCGGCCCGCCCGCCCGCGCGTGCACCGATCCGCGCGCACGCGCTCGCGCTGAACTGTGCGCGGCCAGGGGAGGGCTGCCCGGGGCACGTACCGTCGAGCGAGCTCTGAACGCCCGCGCTCACGCCGTCAGCCAGCGGCGCGGGTTTTCCGTGAAGATGGTCTGGAACACCGCGTCGTCCATCACACCCAGCTCGCGCAGCGCAGGCGCCACCTCGTCGAAGACGAGCGTCATCGACCAGTTGCGGA